>DATACV010000433.1:0-18551 GCA_036258875.1 Rubrobacteraceae bacterium | reverse complement strand
CCCAAGCGCGAGGAGCTGCTCGTCAAGGAGGCCAACCGGCTCAAGATCCCCGTTGTCGCCCTCACCGACACCAACTGCGACCCCGAGGTCGTGGACTACGTGATCCCCGGCAACGACGACGCGATCCGGTCGATAACCCTGATCTCACGCCTCATAGGCGACGTGATAGTGCAGGCACGCGGCGAGGAGGCGATCCCGGCCGCCGACCGCCCGCTGCCGCCCGTAGTCGAGGAGGCACAGGTCACGGAGGAGGTCGCCGAAGGGATCGCCGCCGGGGATGCCTCCCAACCGGCGGCCGACGGAGCCGCCGAGACCGAGGTCCCGAGCGACGAGACGGACGCGGCCGAAGCTGCCGCGGAGCCCGAGGCCGACGCGCCGGCGGCAGATGCCGACGAACCGGAGACCAGCCCGGAGCCGGAGGCCGCCGTCGACACGGCGGCGGTCGAGACCGCCGAGCCAGAGGCCGGTCCGTCGGCCGAGGTCGAGGAGCTTGACACCGGGGAGCCCGAGGCGGAGGAGCCGGAGGCTGAGGGAGCAGAGGTAGCCGACGAGCCCGAGGCTGAACCCGAGGCTGCCGAGCAGGACGACACCGAGCCCGAGGCGGCCGAGGAGGCAGCTTCGGGAGAGAACGAGGAGAGGTAGAAGTTTGGCTAGCACCATAGAGAAAATAAAGCAGCTCCGCGAGGAGACCGCCGCGGGGATGATGGACGTGAAGAACGCGCTGGAGGAGTCAGGCGGCGACCTCGACGGCGCCAGGCGGGTGCTCAGGGAGCGGGGGCAGGCTCTGGCCGCCAAGAAGAGCTCGCGCGAGGCCTCCGAGGGGCTCATCGACGCCTACATCCACTTCAACGGGCGCGTCGGGGTGCTCGTCGAGGTCAACTGCGAGACGGACTTCGTGGCGCGTACCCCCGAGTTCAGGGAGTTCGCGCACAACGTCGCCCTGCACGTGGCCTCCTCCCAGCCGCAGCCGCTGGCGGTCGCGCCGGAGGATATCCCGGCCCAGGAGGTCGAGGAGGAGCGCAGGATCGTCGAGAAGCAGGTAGCCGAGATGGGCAAGCCAGAGGAGATAGCGGCCCGCATAATCGAGGGGCGCATGCAGAAGTGGGTCTCAGAGCGGGCCCTGCTCACGCAGCCGTTCGTCAAGGACCTGGACAAGACCGTGGGCGACCTCTTGCAGGAGACCATCCAGAAGGTCGGCGAGAATATCGTAGTGCGGCGCTTCACCCGCTACGCGATCTAGGAGCGGCTTGGAAGGGACCGACAGACCCGGGGGCGACGCCGGCGGCGGAGACGCGACTGGCTCGCTCTCGGAGCTCGGGCCCGTGCGCCGCGTCGTCCTCAAGCTCTCGGGTGAGAGCCTCGCGGGGGAGAACGGCTACGGGATAGACCCGGGGAGCCTCGGCGCGACAGCCACTCAGGTGCTCGAAGCGGTCGAGGCCGGTGCCGAGCTCGCGGTCGTAGTCGGTGGCGGCAACATCTTCAGGGGCTCCCAGGTCGCCGACGAGCTCGGGATCGAGAGCGCCACCGCCGACTACATGGCCATGCTCGGCACGGTTATCAACGCGCTCGCGCTGCAGGCCGCCCTCGAGGGGCGCGGGATACCCACCCGCGTGCAGTCGGCCATCGAGATACAGGAGGTCGCCGAGCCCTACATCCGCCGCCGCGCCATCCGGCACCTGGAGAAGGGGAGGGTGGTCATCTTCGCCTCGGGCACTGGCAACCCCTTCTTTACCACCGACACGGGGGCCGCCTTGCGGGCGCTGGAGATAAGCGCCGACGCGCTGCTCATGGCCAAGAACCGCGTCGACGGCGTCTACGACAAGGACCCGCGCAGGGAGCCCGACGCCGTTCGCCTCGACCGGCTCAACTACATGGATCTGCTCTCCAACAACCTCGCCGTCATGGACCACACCGCGGCCACCCTGTGCAGCGGCGAGAACCTCCCCATAATCGTTTTCGATATACTGAAACCGGGCAACGTGCGCCGCATCTTGCAGGGAGAGCGCGTGGGCTCCCTGGTGTGGGGCGCGCCGTCCGGAAACGGGACCGGGGGAGGAGGCTGAAGATGTCGGACGTCATAGATCTTACGGCTGCCGAGCGCCGGATGAAGGGAGCCCTCGAGGCCGTCAAGCACAACTTCGCGACCATCAGGACGGGGCGGGCCAACCCGACGCTGCTCGACAGGATAGAGGTGGACGTCTACGGCTCGCGCATGCCCCTGAGGAGCGTCGCCAACGTCGGCGCGCCGGAGCCGAGGCTGCTCACCGTCACCCCCTTCGACCCGAACTCCCTGAAGAACATCGAGCGCGCCATAAGCGACTCGGACATAGGCCTGAACCCCCAGAACGACGGCAAGATCCTGCGCCTCCCCATCCCCGAGCTCACGGAGGAGAGGCGGCGCGAGCTGATCCGGCTCGCAAGGAGCATGGCCGAGGAGGGACGGGTCTCGGTCAGGAACGTCCGCCGCGACGAGATGCGCGACGTGCACGAGCTGCGCAAGATGGGCGAGATCTCCCAGGACGACGAGCACCGCGCCGAGGAGGAGCTCCAGAAGCTGACGGACGGCTACGTGAAGCGTATCGACGCGGCGGTCGCGGAAAAAGAAGCCGAGCTCCTGGAGGTCTAGGCGCTGGAACCTGTCCGAAAACATCCCTCCGAGCCTGCTGCCGAGCCGCTCGTCCTCACCCGCGTCGAGCAGGGCCTCACCCCGCGACACGTCGCCGTGATCATGGACGGCAACGGACGCTGGGCCCAGCGGCGCCGGCTGCCGCGGGCCGCCGGCCACCGCGCGGGCGTCGAGGTCCTAACCCCCCTGCTCGAGGCCGCTGGCCGCGCCGGAGTGAAGACGCTCACCCTCTACGCTTTCTCGACGGAGAACTGGGCCCGCCCCGACGACGAGGTGGACACCCTGATGTCCCTCTTCCTCGAGACGGCGCACGCGAAGGTGCCAGACCTGAACGAGCGGGGCGCCCGCCTCCGCTTTCTCGGGCGCCGAGAACACCTTCCACCCTCCGTGCTCGAGGCCATGCGGGAGGCCGAAGAGCTCACCGCGCGCAACGACAAGCTCGACGTCTACGTCGCGCTCAACTACGGGGGCCGCTCGGAGATCGTGGACGCCGCGAAGCGCGTAGTCGCCGACGGCCTCTCCCCGGAGGAGGTGGACGAGGCGACCTTCGCCCGCTACCTCTACGCCCCCGAGGTCCCCGAGGTGGACCTGGTGATCCGCACCAGCGGCGAGCTGCGCGTCTCGAACTTCCTGCTCTGGCAGATAGCCTACGCCGAGTTCTACGTGACCGACACCCTGTGGCCGGACTTCTCGCCGGAGGAGTTCCTGCAAGCCGTGGAATCTTTCGCATCCCGTTCCCGGCGGCGGGGCGGGGTATAGAGGACGTCCCGTGCTCAGGTGGCGTGCCGCCACCGCGCTCGTGCTGGCCCCCGTCGCGCTCGGCGCCATAGCCCTCGGGAAGTGGGCTGTCCTCCTCGTCGTCCTTCTCGTCACCGTCGGCGCGGCCTTCGAGCTCTCGCGGGCGCTAAACCCGCTGCCGTTCCCCGCGGCGCTGGGAGCCGGCGCGTTCCCCGTCCTCCTCGCGATCCCCTACGGCCCCACCGGCATCCTCGCCGGCGCCCTCCTGTCCCTCCCGTGGGCCCTGTTCTGGCTCGCACGGAGGCCGGAGACCCGCACCTTAAGGGCGGTACTGGCGGTGCTCCTGATGGCGCTCTGGGTCGGCGCCCCGCTCGCCCACCTCGGCCTCTTCCCGCGCTCTGGCTACGGCGTTATCCTCATCCTCATCGCCGTGGTCGGGCCCTGGATCTCGGACTCCGGCGCGTACTTCGCGGGCCGGTTCTTCGGCCGGCACCTGCTCTTCCCGAGCCTCAGCCCGAACAAGACGGTCGAGGGCGCCCTGGGCGGCCTCCTCGCCACGGTGCTCGTCGTGGGCCTCGTCTCCTACCTGTTCCTGGACTTCAGCCCGGCGAAGGCGGCGATTATCGGCGCCGGCGTCTCGGTCTTCTCCCAGGCCGGGGACCTCTTCGAGTCTATGCTGAAGAGGATCCTGGACGTGAAGGACCTCGGGCGCTTCCTCCCGGGGCACGGAGGCACCCTCGACAGGGTGGACAGCCTGCTCTTTACCGCCCCCGCGGTATACTACCTCTCGTTGCTTCTATGAGATCATCGCGTACACCCCCGTCGTGAGGCGCCGCCTCGCCATCCTGGGCTCGACCGGCAGCGTCGGTCGGCAGGCCCTCGACGTCGTGCGCGCCCACAGGGACCTCTTCGACGTCGTGGCCCTCTCGGCCAACTCGGACGCCGAGGCGTTGCGGCGCCAGGCCGAGGAGTTCGAGCCCGAGAGGGTGGCCCTGGAGTCCCCCGACTCCCCGACCCCCGACGGCTTCGGCTGCGAGCTCCTGGCGGGCCCAGGCTCCGCGGAGCACCTCGCCAGGCAGCCGGCCGACGTCGTCCTGAACGCCATAGTCGGCTTCGCTGGTCTTGCCGCCACGGTCGGGGCGCTCGAGGCGGGCAATACCCTCGCCCTCGCCAACAAGGAGTCCCTGGTCGTCGGGGGCGAGTGGGTCACTGGCCTCGCCGACTCCAAGCGCATCCTGCCCGTGGACTCCGAGCACTCGGCCATCTTCCAGTGTCTGGAGGGCGCCGAAGGCGCAAGCGGGGTGTTGCTGACGGCCTCGGGTGGGCCGTTCTTCGCGCTGGAGAGGCCGCGGCTGCTGGAGGTAGGTCCGGAGGACGCCCTCAAGCACCCGACCTGGAGCATGGGACCAAGGATCACGATCGACTCCGCCACCATGATGAACAAGGGGCTCGAGGTGATAGAGGCCCACTACCTCTTCGGCGTATCCTACGACGACGTGCGCGTCACCGTGCACCGCCAGTCGGTGGTCCACGGCGGGGTGTTTTTCGAGGACGGCTCGGTGGTGCTGCACGCAGCCCTCCCCGATATGCGCTTGCCGATAGCCTACGCCCTCTTCTACCCGGAGCGGGTGGATGTGGGGACACCCCGCGTGCCGTTTCACAACTCCTCCTGGACCTTCGAAGAGCCGCGCGACGAGCTCTTCCGGTGCCTGCCGCTCGCCGTCGAGGCGGGGCGCGCCGCCGGCGCCTACCCCGTCGCCCTCAACGCCGCCAACGAGGTGGTCGTCGAGGCCTTCCTCGATCGCGGGATACCATTCCTCTCGATACCCGACGTGATCGAAGAGGTACTCGACGCCGTGCCCGGCTTCGGACCCATGCACAGCCTGGAAGCTATAACCGCCGCCGACTCCTGGGCCCGCGACGAGGCGGCCCGCCGAACCCGGAAGGCCGCCGTCCGTTGACCGTCCTCGTCGCCGTACTCGGCCTGATCTTCTTGATCGTTGTCCACGAGCTCGGGCACATGCTCACCGCCAAGGCCCTCGGCGTGAGGGTCCCCGAGTTCGGCGTCGGCTTCGGCCCGCCCCTCCTGAAGAAGAAGATCGGCTCCACCGTCTACTCTTTCCGCATAATCCTCCTCGGCGGGTTCGCGAAGATGGCGGGGATGAACGACGGGGCGGAGGGCCCCGACACCTTCCCGGCGAAGGCCCCGTGGCGTCGGGCGCTCATCATCTTCGCCGGGCCGTTCGCGAACATCCTCGCGGCGGTCGCCATACTGGCAGTGGTGCTGATGACGAGCGGCGCGGTGACGGGCGTGAAGCCGGTAGTAGAGCAGGTAGAGCCGGACTCGATGGCAGAGCGCGTCGGCATCCGGCCCGGTGACAGGCTCGTCGCGGTCGATGGACAGAGGATCGAGGCCTGGGACGGGTTCAGCCGGGAGGTCTCCGAGCGGAGCCCGGGGGAGGAGATCCGGGTCACTGTCGAGCGGGGCGACGAGGAGAGGACGTTCTCGGGGGTTCTCGGCGCGGACCCCGAAGACCCCGACCGCGCGCTGGTAGGCGTACGGCCCGAGATAGAGACGACGAGGTACGGGCCGTTCGAGGCCGTCGGGATGGCGGTCGGGCAGGTGGTCCGGGTGACGGGGCTGCTCGTAACCTTCGTGGGGGATCTCATAACCGGCGAGCGCGACCTCTACAGGAACGTTACAGGGCCGGTCGGGATAGCCTCCGTCGGCGCCACCTCGGTCGAGCAGGGGTTCTTCCCGCAGCTGCTGGCCCTTATCAGCTTGAACCTGGCACTCTTCAATCTGCTGCCGCTCTTGCCGCTCGACGGCGGGCACCTCTTCTTTATCGCGGCGGAGAAGGTGCTTGGGAGACCGGTCAGCCAGGAGACGATGGGCAGGATCGCGGCCCTCGGGATAGCCCTCGTGCTCGTGCTGTTCGTGTTCGCAATGTATGCCGATCTTAGTAAAATCTTCACGGGACAGCCGTTTATCCCGGAGTAAGATGGTCCCAGGAGGAAGATGACGGAAGCAGCGCTACGGGAACGTCCTATCACGAGCCGGCAGATTAGGGTCGGCGACGTTCCCATCGGCGGCGGCGCGCAGGTCGCCGTGCAGTCGATGACCAATACGATGACCAACGACGTCGAGGCGACCGTCCAGCAGGTCTACGACCTGAACGCCGCGGGCGCCGACCTCGTGCGCGTCTCCGTCAACGGCTCCAGGGCGCTCAACGGCTTCAAAGAGGTAGTGTGGCGCTCGCCGGTGCCCCTGATCGCCGACGTCCACTTCGACTACCGGATGGCGCTGGGCGCCGCCGAAGCAGGGGCGGCCTGCGTGCGAATAAACCCCGGCAACATCGGCGGCGACGACCGTTTCCGGGCAGTGATCGAGAAGTGCCAGGAGACCGGCGCAGCCATGCGGATCGGGGTCAACTCGGGCTCCGTCGAGAAGCGTTTCTGGGATCTCCCCAAGGCCGAGGCGCTGGTCGCGAGCGCCCTCCAGAAGGTCGAGATCGCCGAGGAGATGGGCTTCTTCAACTTCAAGGTCTCGCTCAAAGCCAGCCACGTACCCGAGATGGTCGAGGCCAACAAAGAGTTCCGCAAGCACTCAGATGCGCCCCTTCACCTCGGCGTCACCGAAGCGGGGACCAGGCTCCCCGGCGCCATAAAGAGCGCAGCGGCCCTGGGCCAGCTCCTGCCCTACGGCATAGGCGACACGATCCGCATCTCGCTCGCCGAGGACCCGGTAGAGGAGATACCGGTCGCATACCAGATCCTCTCCGCCCTCGACCTCAGGCACCGCGGCCCCAACGTCATCGCCTGCCCGAGCTGCGCCCGCACTTTAGGCTTCGACGTCATCGGGATGGCCGCGCGGGTCGAGGACGCCCTCAAGCATTACGAGGACCACTTCACGGTCGCGGTTATGGGCTGCGTCGTCAACGGCCCCGGCGAGGCCAGGGACGCAGATTACGGCGTGGCCGGCGGGAAAGACGACGGCGTCATCTTCGCCAAGGGCCAGCCTCTAAGGAAGGTGCACCGCGACGAGATCTTCTCAGCCCTCTTCGAGGAGATAGAGAAGGACGGGCGGAAGTAGAAAGGACGTTCCCAGGAATTCGCCCGATGCGGCTTCTCGGACGCGCCTGTCTAGCGTAATCCAAACTTCGCCCTGTAGTAGCGTTCTCGGAATCCCACTTCCAGGAGTGCTCATAGAGACGGATCGTGGTGGCGCGGCGATGTCGACCGGCCAATGGCTCTTCATGCAACGCCTCGGCTTGCATCTTGCGGCTCTGCACACTCGTGCGGCGGCGCGGATAGTGAAGCGAGCGCAGGCCTTACGCGCCTTGTAACCTAGATACTCTGCGATATAATCGGGTTTGCTGGACGAGAGCAAGGGGTCTTCGCAGACCCGTTGCTTTTTTTAACGTCAAAAGATGGGTGAGAGAGACGGCGAGGCTGGAGAGATTGGCGCAGGTCGTGGAGGGCTCGCTCCCGGCGGGGACCGAGCTCGTGGAGGCCCGGTTTTCGGCGGGGCCTCTTCTGACCCTGCTCGTAGACCGGGAGGACGGCCCGGTTGACCACGAGTTCACCTCGCGGGTAGTCTCCACCGTCTCGCCAGCCCTCGAGGCGGAGGGCTACGACGGCATGTTCGAGGTCTCCTCGCCTGGGATTGAGCGTCCGCTCACGAAGCCGGACCACTTCCGGCGCTTCGTCGGACATGAGGCGAAGGTACGCCTTACGGAACCGGTGGAGGGGCGTCGCAACTTCACGGGCGTCATCGAGAGCGCCGGCGCGCAAGATTTCGTACTAAAACTCTCTGAGGGAGGGGCGGAGGTGGAGTTGCCGTTCGGCTCCGTCTCGCGCGCGCACCTCAAGGAGGACATATAACGATGAACACCGCATTGCTGTCGGCTTTGCACGAGATAGAGACGGACAAGGGCATCCCGTTCGACACGGTAACGGAGGTGCTCGAGGAGTCCCTGCTCGCTGCCTACGAGAACCGCGAGGAGGCGGAGGAGGGGGCCAGGGTGGTCCTCGACCGCGAGACCGGCGACCTCAGGGTGATGAAGGACGACGAGGACATAACCCCCGACGACTTCACGCGCATAGCGGCCCAAGTCATGCGCCAGACCTTCTACCAGCGCCTGAACGAGGTCCACAACGCGCAGCTTCTGGAGGAGTACGGCAACCGGATGGGCGACGTCGTCACCGGCATCGTCCAGCAGGCGCACCGGCGCATGACGATCATAGACCTGGGGCGCGTCGAGGCGATACTGCCCGCCAGCGAGCAGGTGCCCAACGAGCGCTACGAGAACGGCCAGCGCCTGAAGGTGTACCTGCTGGACATCCGCGAGCCGGGCAGGGGACCCAACCTGGTAGTCAGCCGCAGGCACGAGGGGCTCTTGAAGGGGCTCTTCCACCTCGAGGTGCCGGAGATCTACGATGGCCTGGTGGAGATAAAGGCGGTCGCCCGCGAGGCCGGGCTGCGCTCGAAGGTCGGGGTGTGGTCGAACGAGCCCGGTATTGACCCGGTCGGCGCGTGCGTTGGCCCGCGGGGGAGCCGCGTCCGGGCAGTGGTCTCCGAGCTCAGGAACGAGAAGATAGACATAATCCAGTGGGACCCCGAGCCCGCGCGCTTTATCGCGAAGGCCCTGAGCCCGGCGCGCGTGCGCGAGGTCTACCTGGACGAGGACGAGAAGCAGGCCGAGGTCATCGTGCCCGACGATCAGCTCAGCCTGGCGATCGGGCGCGAGGGCCAGAACGCCCGCCTCGCCGTCAAGTTGACCGACTGGAAGATAGACATCAAGCCCGAGAGCCAGGCCATCGAGTTCGAGGACGAAGACGAGGACTGGGAGCCCGACGAGGACTCCACCATGCACCGTTGCCGCGCCGTACTGTCTAACGGTCGGCGGTGCGCGAACATGGCGCTCGCGGGCTCCCTCTTCTGCGGCATACCGTCGCACCAGGCGCAGGCCGCGGAGTTCGAGGGCATGGTCGAGGGGACGCAGGGGGTAGCGGATGAGTAAGCGCGTGTACGAGATCGCCAGGGAGCTAGACCTGGAGAGCAAAGAGGTCATAAGCCGCCTGAAGGAGGCAGGGGTGGAGGTCAAGAGCCACTCCTCCTCGGTAGATGACCCTGTCTACGAGCGGGTCTTCGGCGCCGGTGGCACCAACGGCGAGAACGGCCGCTCCGAAGCCCAGGAGGCGGAGGCCAGGGAGGCTCGCGCGCAGGCGGAGCGCTCGGGGCACGGCGCGAGCGTGACTGCCGCGCCTGCCGAGGCACCGGTCTCCGCGCCGGAGCCCAGGAAGGAGAGGAAGCGCCGCCGGGTTGTCATCGACGCGAGCGCGACCAACCGCGCCCCGCGGCCCGCCGCCGCCCCGGCCGCTCCCAGAGAGGCCGAGCGGGCGCCGGTCGAAGAGGAGCCGCGGCAGACGGGCGGGGTGCGCGTCGAGCCGGGGGCGACAGTAAAGGACCTCGGCGACGCGCTGGGTGTGCCCCCGACCCAGATCATCAAGGTCTTGATGGCTCTGGGGGAGATGAAGACCCTCACCCAGACGCTCTCGACTGAGGAGATAGAGCTCATCGCCGAGGAGCTGGGGGCGGAGGTCGAGATCGGGGCCGTCGAGGAGCCGCCGCCCGCCGACGTCGCCCCCGAGGACGACCCGGACGACCTCGTCGAGAAGCCGCCCGTCGTCACGGTGATGGGCCACGTGGACCACGGCAAGACGAGCCTTCTGGATAGGATCCGCAGCGCCAACGTCCAGTCGGGCGAGGCGGGCGGCATCACGCAGCACATCGGCGCCTACCAGGTCGAGAGCGGGGGGAAGAGGATCACCTTCATCGACACCCCGGGGCACGAGGCCTTCACGGAGATGCGCGCCCGCGGCGCGCGGGTGACGGACATAGTCGTGCTCGTTGTGGCGGCCGACGACGGCGTCATGCCCCAGACCCAGGAGGCAATAGAGCACGCCCGGGCCGCCGAGGTCCCGATAGTCGTCGCCATAAACAAGATAGACGTCCCGAACGCCAACCAGGACAGGGTGATGGGGGAGCTGGCCGAACGTGGTCTCACCCCCGAGGCGTGGGGCGGCGAGACGGTCACGGTCTCGGTCTCGGCCAAGACCGGCGAGGGGATTGACGAGCTCCTGGAGAACATCCTCGTCGTCGCCGAGCTCGAGGACCTCAAGGCCAACCCCAACGCCCCCGCGAGCGGGTACGCCATCGAGGGCGAGCGTGACCCGGGCCGCGGGCCCGTGGCGACGCTGCTCTTGAACCGCGGGACCCTGCACAAGGGCGACGTGGTCCTCGCCGGCACCGCCTACGGGCGCGTGCGGGCGATGCTCGACTACACCGGCAAGCGCGTCAAGGACGCGGGTCCGGGCGCCCCGGCCGAGATACTGGGCCTCTCTGGGGTGCCCGAGGCCGGTACCCGCTTCGAGGTAGTCGACCACGAGCGGATCGCCCGCGACAGGGCGCAGCAGGCCGAGGCCGCGCTCAGGCGCCAGGAGCTCGCCGAGCAGGGCGGGACGCGGCGCACGCTCGAGGAGCTCCTCGGCGAGGGCGGCACCCAGGACCTCAACCTCGTCGTCAAGGCCGACGTCGCGGGCTCGGTCGAGGCACTCAAGGAGGCGCTCGCCAGGCTCTCCACCGACGAGGTGCGCGTCAACGTGGTGAGGAGCGGCGTCGGCGCCATCACCGACTCCGACGTCATGCTCGCCTCCGCGAGCGACGGCATCCTGCTCGGCTTCAACGTCAGGCCTACCAACACGGCCAAGCAGGTGGCCGAGCGCGAGGGGGTCGAGATAAGGACCTACGACGTGATCTACAAGGCGCTCGAGGAGATAGAGGCCGCCATGCGCGGGATGCTCGCCCCCGAGACCGCCGAGAACGAGACGGGCACCGCCGAGGTGCGCGCGATCTTCCGCGTCCCCGGCGCTGGCACGGTCGCGGGCTGCTACGTGACCCGCGGCGAGATCTTCCGCAACAACCGCGTCAGGGTGGTGCGCGACGGGACCGTGATCTACGAGGGCAACATCGCCTCCCTGAAGCGCTTCAGGGACGACGTCCGATCGGTGCGCGAGGGCTTCGAGTGCGGCGTCGGGATCGAGAACTTCAACGACGTCAAGGAGGGCGACGTCCTTGAGTTCTTCGAGGTCGTAGAGGTCCCGAGGTAAGAACGGGGCCTCTTGTTCTGCGCCGTTAGGCTGGAGCTGGAGCTGCCCTTCGCCTCCAGCTTGAAGGACAAACGCAAGACGCTGCGGTCCGTAAAGGACCGGTTGCGCCGCAAGAACGTCTCGGTGGTCGAGTCCGACCACCACGACCGCTGGCAGCGCGCCACCGTGGAGCTCGCCGTAGCTGCGGTCTCCCGCGGCGCGGCGGTGGAGAAGAGGGAGGAGATCCGGCGCCAGCTCCTCAACTACGAGGAGCTGGTGATCGTGGACTGGCGCGAGGAGTTCGTGAAGCTGTGAGTGGTGGGCGCACCCGCAAGGTGGAGTCGCAGCTCAAGGAGATCGTGGGCGAGGAGCTCGCGGTCCTCTCCGACCCCCGCATAAACGGCCTCGTGACGGTCACGGCCGTCCGCGTGAGCCCTGACCTCGCGCAGGCCACAATCTTCTACAGCGTCCTCGCGGGGGCGGACGAAGGGGAGGCTCAGCAGGGCCTCGCGAGCGCGGCGGGCCGCGTCCAGGCCGCCGTGGCGGCGCAGACGCGCCTGAAGCGTACCCCCCGGCTCCGGTTCGAGCCGGACCCGGTGGTGGAGCAGGTGGCCAGGATAGAGACAGCTTTGAGGGAGGTAAGATCGGTTGACGACCCGCACCCAGAATAACACCGTCCAGGAGGTAGCAGCGTTCCTGAAGACCCTGGAGCGCGTAGCCATTACGACGCACGTCGGTGCCGACGGGGACGCCATCGGGGCCTCGGCGGCGCTGCTCAGGCTCATGCGCTCCCTGGGCGCCGCTGCGGTCTTCTGCCACGCCGAGGCGGTGCCCGGCTACCTGAGGTGGCTGCTGCCGGAGGAGATCTTCACCGAGCTTCCCGAGGGCCACGACCTCCTGGTGGTGGACACCTCCCGCGCCGACAGGGCAGGCGTCCCGGTCCCGGAGGCAGGCGCGCGCCTGAACCTGGACCACCACGAGGACAACCCGTTCTACGCCGAGTACAACCTGGTGAACCCGAGGGCGGCGGCGAGCGCGGAGATAGTCGCCGACCTCTACGTTGAGCTGGGCGTGCCCATGGAGAAGGAGGCGGCCGAGGCGATCTACGCGGGCATCAGGACCGACACCGGGGACTTCCGCTTCCGCAACATCTCCCCGCGGGCGCACGAGCTTGTCGCGGACCTACTCCGCGCCGGCGTCGTCCCCGCTGAGGTGCACGAGCGGATCAACCGCCGCGGCTCCCTGGAGCAGCTGAGGATCGTCGGCCTCTCGCTCGCCAACGCCGAGCGCTACGGCGAGGTGCTGATCTCGACGGTGGACAACGACGACTACGCGCGTACCGGGGCGGGCGAGCTGGACTCCAAGGAGGCTATAGACCAGCTCCGGAGCGTCGCCGGGATAGACGTCGTGGCCCACCTCCGCGAGGTCCCCGAAGGGACCAAGGGATCGCTCCGCTCGGAGACGGTAGACGTCGGGGAGATCGCACGCCTCTTCGGCGGTGGCGGCCACAAGCTCGCGGCCGGCTACACCCGCCCCCGCATGCGCCCCGAGGAGGCCAAAGACGAGCTCCTCGACGTGCTTCAGGGCCGCGCGGACCTGGGGGAGGAGAGATAACCGACGGGCCCGTATCGGGCGCCCTGCTCCTCGACAAGCCCCCGGGCCTGACGAGCGCCGGGGCGGTCGCGAGGGTCAAGCGCCTGCTCCCCAGAGGGACGAAGGTCGGCCACACCGGCACCCTCGACCCCCTCGCCTCGGGGCTCCTGGTGCTCCTGATCGGCCGCTCCACCCGCCTCTCGCGCTACGTCACTGACCTCGATAAAACCTACACCGCCACCGCCCGCTTCGGCGCCGTCTCCGACACCCTAGACGCCGAAGGCGAGATAACCACCCTCGACCGCGCCCCCATGCCGGACGAGGCAACCCTGCGCGCCGCCCTCCCCGCCTTCACGGGCCACGTCCTCCAGATCCCCCCGATGGCCTCAGCCCTGAAACGGGGCGGCACTCGCCTCTACGAGCTGCACCGTCGCGGCCTGACCGTCGAGCGCGAACCCCGCCCCGTCACCATCCACGCCCTCGACCTCCTCACCCTCGACCCCGCCAGACGCAGCGCCACCTTCAAGGTCTTTTGCACGAGCGGCACCTACGTCAGGACGCTTATCTCCGACCTAGCCCACCACCTCGAGACCGGCGCCTACCTCACCGCCCTCCGCCGTACCCGCGTGGGCCACCTGGCCCTGGAGAAGGCAACGTCCCCAGACGCCCTCTCCGAAACCTCCTTCCATGACCACATAATACAATCCAGGGAGGTGGTGGCGCATCTGCCGCGGGTGGAGGTCGGCGAGGAAGGGGAGCTGGCAGTAAGGAGTGGTCGGGCGATACCCGCGCGGGGGATGGGCGGCAGCTTCAGGGTGGAGCGGGAGGGCGTGCTGCTCGGGATCTACCGGGACGGTGAGGCGGAGGCCAGGGCCGAGGTGGTGTTGTGCGGGGCATGAAGGCGTTGCGAGCCGGGTCGCCCGTGGGGCGCCGGCGGGAGCGGCGATGAGTTCCGTCGTCGCCCTGGGGAACTTCGACGGTGTCCACCTCGGGCATCAGGCGGTTCTGAGGCGGGCCGTCGAGGCAGGACGGGAGAGGGGATGGCGGGTGATCGCCGCGACCTTCCACCCCCACCCGCGTGCGGTGCTCGCGCCGGGGACCGAGCCGAAGTTGTTGACGACGCTGGATCTGCGTCGGGAGGCGTTGCTCCGGTACGGGGCCGACGAGGTGCGGGTCATACGCTTCGATGAGGCCCTTTCCAGAAGGAGCCCCGAGGAGTTCGTCGGGGACGTGCTCGTGGGGGAGATAGAAGCCGGGGCCGTGGTGGTCGGTGAGAACTTCAGGTTCGGGCACAGGGCCGCGGGGGAGGTAGGCGATCTGCGGCGCATCATGCGGGGCTACGGCGGGGAGGCGTATCCGGTGCCGGTGCGCGGCGAGGATGGCGGGGCCCCGATCAGCTCCACCCGCATCCGGGCCCTGATCGGCGAGGGGGACGTGGAGGAGGCCGCGAGGCTTTTGGGCAGGCCTTATCTCCTGCGCGGGGAGGTCGTGGAGGGCGACAAGAGGGGGCGAACCATCGGCTTCCCGACGGCGAATGTCTCTCCTGACCCCGCCCTCGTCGTCCCCGCGCGCGGCGTGTACGCCGGGTTCGCGCGCGTGGGGAAGGAATCGTATGCCGCGGCCACCAACGTCGGGGTGGCCCCGACCTTCGAGCGGAGAGAGAGCCGCGTCGAGGCGTACCTGCTCGACTTCGAGGGTGATCTCTACGGGCGCGTGGTGGACCTCAGCTTCGTCCGGAGGATCCGGGAGGAGAAGCGGTTCGCGCGGGTGGAGGAGCTCGTAGGGCAGATAGCGCGCGACGTCGAGGAGGCGAGACGCATAACGAACGATACTATCTGATACGTGTGGTAGCATATGGCGTTGAATAGGCTGAGACGCAGAGACAGAGAGAGACAAAGAGGAGAAAGAGGAAGTTGGCCGCAGTTCAGGACAAGCAAGAGATAATAGGGGAGCATCGCACCCACGACGGCGACACCGGGTCGCCCGAGGTCCAGGTCGCCGTGCTCACGCGGCGCATAGCGCATCTTACAGAGCACCTGCGCGAGCACAAGCACGACTACCACTCGCGGCGGGGCCTGCTCAAGATGGTCGGCAAGAGGCGCCGGCTGCTCAAATACCTGCAGAGAAAGGATGTCGAGCGCTACCGCGCGCTCATCGCCAAGCTCGGCTTGCGCCGCTAGGCTCTGCAGTTCTAAGTAGATCGCACAAAGCAAGAGGAGAAGAAGAGAATATGCGTTTAGAGATCCCAGTAGGAGAGCGCGCGATCGTGCTCGAGACCGGGAAGCTCGCCCGCCAGGCCGGCGGTTCGGTCTCGGCCAGGCTGGGCGATACCATGATACTGTCGACCGCCACCCGCTCCGAGGCCCCGCGCCCCGGCGCCACGTTCTTGCCCCTGAGCGTGGACATCGAGGAGAGGATGTCTTCCGCGGGCAAGATCCCGGGCGGCTTCATCAAGCGCGAGGGGAGGCCGTCCGAGCGGGCGATCCTCACCTCCCGGCTCACGGATAGGCCCCTGAGGCCGCTCTTTCCCAAGGGCTACCACTACGAGATACAGGTCATAGGAACCGTGCTCGTCGCCGACCAGGAGACGCCCTACGACACGGTGAGCATGGTCGGGGCTTCGGCTGCGCTCTCGCTCTCCGACATCCCCTATGACGGCCCGATCGGGGCGGTGAGGGTAGGGCGGGGCCCCGACGGCGGTTTCATCCTCAACCCCACCTACCAGCAGCTCGCCGAGAGTGATCTCGACCTCGTCGTCGCCGGGACCAAGGAGGCCATCACGATGGTCGAGGCCGGCGCCAACGAGGTGGACGAGGACGTGATGGTCGAGGCCCTCGTCGTGGCTCAGGACGTCATCCGCTCCCAGGCCGAGGCCATAGAAGCCTTCGCCGCCGAGCACGGCACGGAGAAGCAGCGCTTCGAGGCCCCCGATGAGAACCCGTTCGCCGCCGAGCTGCGCGAGAAGTACTTTGACCGGGTCAAGGACGGGATCGTCAACCCCGACCGCCGGGCGCGCCACACGGCGCTCGACGAGCTGGTAGCCGAGCTGACCGAGGGCCGCGACGAGGAGGAGGCCGCGCAGATAGCCACCGCCATCTCGACGCTGGAGAAGGAGGCGTTCCGCGAGCTCTACCTCAAGGACCGCAAGCGGACCGACCTGCGGGGCCTGGATGAGATCCGGCCCACCTCCGCCGAGGTGCAGGTCCTGCCGCGGGTGCACGGAACCGGGCTGTTCACCAGGGGCGAGACCCAGGTCCTGAGCTCCCTGGCGCTCGCCGACATGGGCCTTGCGCAGAGGCTCGACACCATCGAGCCGCAAACCGGCAAGCGCTACATGCACCACTACAACTTCCCCCCGTTCTCCACGGGTGAGACCGGGCGTCTCGGGTCGCCCCGGCGGCGCGAGATCGGGCACGGGGCTCTGGCCGAGCGGGCGCTCGTCCCGGTCATCCCGGACGAGGAGGGCTTCCCGTACGCGCTCAGGATCATCTCCGAGGTGCTCGAGTCCAACGGGTCGTCCTCGATGGCGAGCGTGTGCGGCTCGACGCTCGCGCTCATGGACGGCGGCGTGCCGATAAAGGCTCCGGTCGGTGGCGTGGCGATGGGCCTCGTCAAGGAGGGCGACGACTACGTAATCCTCACCGACATCCAGGGCCTCGAGGACCACATGGGTGACATGGACTTCAAGGTCGCCGGCACGCGCGACGGAATCACCGCGCTGCAGATGGACATGAAGATTACCGGCGTCTCCGCGCAGCTGCTTAAGGAGGCCCTGGATCAGGCCCGGAGAGCCAGGATCGAGATCCTGGACATCATGCGAGAGACCATCGCCGAGCCGCGGCCCGAGGTCTCAGACTACGCCCCGCGCGTCGAGGTGATCCAGATCCCGACCGACAAGATCGGGCTCCTCATCGGGCCCGGGGGCAAGACCATAAACGCCCTCCAGGACGAGTACGGGGTCAACATCTCCGTCGAGAACGACGGCACGGTCTTCGTCGCCGGGGTGGACGGAGTCTCGGTCAAGGCCGCCCTCTCGGCCATAAACGGGATGACCAAGGACGTCGAGTCGGGGGACATCTACACGGGTAAGGTAGTGAAGACCACCAACTTCGGCGCCTTCGTCGAGCTGATGCCCGGTCGGGACGGCCTGATCCACATCTCCCGCCTCGCCCCGGGCAAGCAGCGGGTCGAGCGCGTGGAGGACGTCGTGAGCGAGGGCGACCGCGTGAAGGTGCGCGTCCTCGACATAGACAAGCAGAACCGCATCTCCCTCGAGAAGCTGGAGGAGTAGGGTTTTGAGCGATCCCAACATAAAGAGTAAGGAGGTGCCGGGGGGCTTGAGGGTGATCTCCGAGCCCCTCGAGGAGGCCACGAGCGTCTCTCTGGGCGTCTGGATCAGGGCCGGCAGCCGCGACGAGCGGGACGAGGTAGCGGGGATCACGCACCTGATGGAGCACATGCTCTTCAAGGGCACCCCGGAGATGGACGCCCTCGGGGTAGCCCAGGCCTTCGAGGGCATAGGCGCCCAGGAGAACGCGGCGACGGGCGAGGAGTACACCGTACTCTACGCCCGCTTCCTGCCCGAGCACCTCGAGCGTGCCCTGGACATCATGAGCGACATGGTGTTGCGTCCGACCCTCGCCGACCTCGAGCGCGAGCGCGAGGTCATCGTCGAGGAGATCCGGATGTACGAGGACAGGCCCGACCAGGTGGCCGACGAGCACCTCTCGGGCTTGATCTTCCACGACGACCCGCTAGGGCGCCCGATCATCGGCTCGGCCGAGACCGTGCGGGGCGTCGACCACGACACTTTGAGGATGTTTCATGCGGGTACCTACACCGCCCCGAACGTCTTCGTCGTGGCGGCCGGCAAGCTGGATAGGGACGAGCTGGAGCGCATGGTCGAGGAGAAGTTCTCGGGCCTGCCGGAGGGCGAGCCCTTCGTGAGGGAGGCGCACCCCCGCCCCCCGGAGAGCCGCTTCCTCTACAAGCACAAGGAGACCGAGCAGTACCACGTCTCGTTGGGGTCGCAGGGGATCCCGGCGCGCAGCGAGGACCGCTACGCGATGGCGGCCCTGAACAACGTGCTCGGCGGCGGCATGAGCAGCCGCCTCTTCCAGGAGGTGCGTGAGAAGCGCGGGCTCGCCTACGCGGTCTACTCCTACCACCAGGGCTACTCCGACGCAGGCGCGATAAAGACCTACGTCGGGTCCACGACCGGCAACGTCGAGGAGGCCGTAAGGGTCATCGCAGAGCAGCTCGTCAGGGTCCAGCAGGAGCTCGTATCAAGCGAGGAGCTCGACCGCACCAAGCAGCAGCTCAAGAGCTCGACGTTGCTCGCGCTCGAGAGCACCGCGGCCAGGATGAACCGCATCGGCAGGAGCAGCATAACCGGTACCGAGCTCCTGAGCCCCGAGGAGATCGCCGACCGTATAGAGGCGGT
>DATACV010000432.1:0-3941 GCA_036258875.1 Rubrobacteraceae bacterium | reverse complement strand
GTCTTCCCCAAACCCGGGGACATCTGGAACTACCGCCGCATAGACCGCGAGGAGTTCGACCGGCTGGAGGCCGAGGTCGAGGAGGGTACCTTCGAGTACACCAAGAAGGACTTCACCTTCCACCCGGACCGCGCGCTCGAGGACCCGCACGCGTACAACAAAGAGATATTGGGGGCCCTCTATGGCGATTAGGGTGAAGAGCCCGGGCCTCCTGACCACCGTCCAGGACACGGGGCGCTTCGGCGAATACGCCCTGGGGATGCCCCCCTCCGGGGCCATGGACGTCTTCTCCTACCAGGTCGGCAACTACCTCGTGGGCAACGAAGAAGGCGCGGCGGGCCTCGAGATCACCTACTTCGGTCCCGAGCTGGAGTTCACCTCGGCCGCCGTCATCGCCGTGACCGGGGCCGAGATGCCGCCGAAGATAAACGGCGAGGAGGCGCCGACGTGGGAGACGCTGGAAGTGGGGGAGGGAGACGTGCTCTCCTTCGACTACCTCAAGAACGGCGCGAGGTCGTACCTCGCTGTCGCAGGCGGCATAGACGTCCCCCTCTTCATGCACAGCCGCTCGACGTACACCCTGATCGGGCTCGGCGGCCACGAGGGACGCGCCCTGCAAGAGGGCGACGAGTTGAGCATCGGGGAGTCCGCCAACGGCAGTGGACAGGTCGGCAAGAGGGTAGAAGGCGACCACGTTCCCGCCTACACCAGGGAGACGGAGCTGCGCGTGATCATCGGCCTCGCCAGTTACCGCCTGACCGAGGAGAGCATGGAGGAGTTCCTGAACACCACGTGGACCGTCACCCCGGACGCGGACCGCGTCGGCTACCGTTACAGGGGCGGCGAGCTCAAGTTCGTCGAGCGCGAGCAGCCCGCCGGCGCGGGGAGCGACCCGGCCAACGTGGTGGACTTCGGCTACCCGATAGGCTCCATCCAGGTCCCGGGCGGGGTCGAGCCCATCGTGCTCATGAACGACGCCGTAACCGGCGGCGGCTACGCAACCATCGGGACCGTCATAAGCGCCGACCGCGACAAGCTCGCCCAGACCAAGACCAACGACAAGACCCGCTTCCGCTCCGTGGACCTCGACGAAGCGCTGGAGGCCCGCAGGCAGAGGCGCGAGCAGATGGAGGAGATCCGGCAAGCGCTGGAGTAGGCTTCAGGCTACAGCAAATTTACCTGAAGCCTGAAACCGCTACACAAGGCAGGTGAGGCACATGCAGGTAGACCTCAATTGCGACATGGGGGAGAGCTTCGGCCCCTGGAAGATGGGCTTCGACGAGGAGATGATGCGCCACATCTCCTCGGCCAACGTCGCGGGCGGCTTCCACGGCGGCGACCCGCACGTCATGCGCAAGACCGTCGAGCTCGCGAAGGAGAACGGCGTCGCCGTCGGCATCCACTCAGGATACCGGGACCTGGTCGGTTTCGGGCGGCGCGAGATCCAGATGTCCCCCGACGAGGTGCGTGACGAGCTGCTCTACCAGCTCGGGGCCTTGCGGGAGTTCGCCCGCTACTACGACATGGAGGTCCAGCACGTCAAGCCGCACGGCGCCCTCTATATGGTCGCCGCGCGCGACAAGGAGCTCTCGCGCGCGATCGTCGAGGCGATACAGCGCGTGGACCCCGGTCTACACCTCTTCTGCATGCGGGCCTCCGTCACGTACGAGGTCGCCACGAAGATGGGCCAGCCGGTAGTCGCCGAGTTCTACGCCGACCGCGGGTACAACGACGACGGCCAGATCGTCTTCACCCGCGCCGTGACCGAGGAGCTCGACCCCGAGGAGGTTGGCGACAGGGTGGTGCGGGCCGTCACCGAAGGCAGGGTCACGGCGGAGAGCGGCGCGGACATAGAGGTAGGCGCCGACTCGGTGTGCGTCCACGGCGACACCCCCGGCGCCGTCAGGCTGGCCGAGGCCATCGCCCGCAAGCTCGACGAGAACGGCATCGAGATCCGGCCGCTGGGCCGGGCCGGACAGAAGATCTCTTAAAGGAGCGACAATTGGCCGACAAGACCGTAAAGGCGCAGATGCCGGGGACCTTCTACCGCCGCCCCGACCCGGATAGCGATCCCTACGTCAACGAGGGCGACAGCGTCTCGGCGGGGGATGTCGTCGGCCTGATCGAGGTTATGAAGTCCTTCCACGAGGTGAAGGCCGGAGAGGACGGCACGGTCGGTAGGTTCCTCGTCGAGGACGAAGACGCAGTGGACGCCGGCCAGGACGTGCTCGAGCTGGAGTAGTCCTCGGGCTCGTCTCCGCTGGAGGTCGCCACAAGAGACTCCTGTACTCTTCTCCGGTAATGTCGTGCCAGGCTGATTGAATCAGGGCTCGAGAGGGGATAAGAAGACAATCGGCGCGTGGGGCGCCGCGGCAGGGCCAGGTGCAGTCCCAGGGGGAGGACAACTTGTGGCAACCAATCAGACCGAGGTAGAGTCTCCGGCGGTCGTGCGCGGGGATGATGCTTATCACCTGACTCCAGAAGGCATAAAAGAGCCGCCCAAGGGCTGGGGGCCAAGCCTGCGGTACTTCGGACCGGGCCTCATCCTCAGCGCCTCCATCGTCGGCTCCGGCGAGCTCATCGCGACGACCGCCCTCGGCGCCCAGGCCGGCTTCGTGATTCTGTGGATGGTCATCTTCAGTACCCTCGTCAAGGTCGCGGTGCAGATAGAGCTCGCCCGCTGGACCATCTCGACCGGCGAGCCGGCGCTCACCGGCTACAACAAGGTGCCGCCCAGGTTCGGGAGGGTGGGTTGGATCAACATCCTCTGGGTCGTGGTGGCCCTCTCGAAGGTGCTCCAGATCGGCGGCATCGTCGGCGGCGTGGCCGTCGCCTTCAGCGTGCTCTTCCCCCTCCCCCCTGGCGGCGACCCGCTCGGGTTCACCTCGACCCTGATCTGGACGATCATCGTCGTCGTCGGGAGCATCGCGCTGCTCTACTCCAACCGCTACGGCCTGATCGAGCGCGGAGCCGTAACGCTGGTGGTGATCTTCTCGTTGGTCACCATCCTCATCGCGGTCGGCCTGCTGTGGACTCCCTTCGCCTACAGCGGAAGCGACATCCTCAGCGGCCTCACCTTCGCCATCCCAGCCGGGGCTCTCGGCGCTGCCATCGCGATGTTCGGGATCACCGGCGTCGGGGCCGACGAGATAACCTTCTACACCTACTGGTGCATCGAGAAGGGCTACGCCCGCTGGGCCGGGCCGCCCGACGGCAGCGAGGAGTGGGCGCGGCGGGCGCGCGGTTGGATCAGCGTCATGTACAAGGACGCCATGCTCTCCTGGGTGATCTACACCTTCGGCACGCTGGCGTTCTTCGTCATGGGCGCCGCCGTCCTGCAACCGCAGGGCCTCGTCCCCGAGGGCAACGAGATGATCACCACCCTCTCGCGCATGTACACCGACGCCATAGGCGAGTGGGCGAACGTCCTCTTCCTGGTCGGCGCCATCGCGGTCCTCGGCTCCACCCTCTGGGCCGCGATACCGAGCTGGTCGCGGATGTACACCAACCTCCTGGCCACCCTGGGCGTCCTGAACTGGAACGACGCCCCCGCCCGGCTGCGCTGGATCCGGATCTTCACGGTGGCGCTCCCGATCGTCTGGGGCGCCGCCTACCTGTTCATCCAGGCGCCGGTGATCATGGTCCAGATCGGCGGCGTCATGACAGGAATCTTCCTGCTCGCCGTGGTGGCGGCTGTCTGGTACCTGCGCAACACCGAGGTGGATAGCCGCCTCTACGGCAGCAGCGTCTTTAACACGGTCCTGGTCATCAGCAGCATCGCCATCGTCCTGCTGGGCGTTTACACGGCCCTGAGCGTCTTTGGCCTGATCCCCAGCTGATAGAACAGATCACCCGAGACGCCCGGCCTTTGCGCCGACCGGGCGTCTCTCGTTGCGGCGGGACAACGCCGGCAGCATAATCCGCGCTACGAACACGCTCTA
>DATACV010000431.1:0-4060 GCA_036258875.1 Rubrobacteraceae bacterium | reverse complement strand
GCGCTTTCGGAGAACAGGATGCCGTTGTTGGCGAGGATGCCGACGGGCGCGCCGAAGATGCGGGCGAAGCCGCACACCAGCGTCTCGCCGTAGAGCGGCTTGAACTCGTGCAGCCAGCTCCCGTCCACGATCCTCGCGATGACCTCCCGCACGTCGTAGCCCTGGCGGTAGTCGCGCGGCACGATGCCGTAGAGCTCAGAGGCGTCGAAGAGTGGCTCCTCGGGCTCCTCCACGGTCCAGGGCAGCTTCTTCTCGGTGTTCAGGTTCTGCATTATCGAGCGGACTATCGCGAGGGCGTGCTCGTCGTTCTCGGCGAAGTGGTCCGCGACGCCGGAGTGGCGGGTGTGGATGGCGGCGCCGCCGAGCTCTTCGGCCGTCACGTCCTCGCCGGTCGCGGCCTTCACGAGGGGCGGGCCGCCGAGGAAGATCGTACCCGTCCCCTTCACGATCACTACCTCGTCGCTCATCGCCGGCACGTAGGCCCCGCCAGCCGTGCAGCTCCCCATGACAGCGGCTATCTGAGGGATCCCCTTCGCGCTCATCCTGGCCTGGTTGTAGAAGATGCGACCGAAGTGGTCCCGGTCGGGGAAGACCTCGTCTTGCAGCGGCAGGAAAGCCCCGCCCGAGTCCACCAGGTAGATGCAGGGCAACCGGTTCTGCTCGGCGATCTCCTGCGCCCGGAGGTGCTTCTTGACCGTTACCGGGTAGTACGTGCCGCCCTTGACGGTAGCGTCGTTCGCGACCACCACGACCTCCCGCCCCGAGACGCGCCCGACGCCGGTTACGATCCCCGCCGCCGGTACCTGCCCGTCGTACATCCCGAAGGCCGCAAGAGGAGAGAGCTCCAGGAAGGCGGTGCCGGGGTCGAGCAGCAAGTCTATCCGCTCACGCACCGGCAGCTTGCCGCGCTCCTCGTGGCGCCTCTGCGCCTTCTCGCCACCGCCGCGCCGGGCCTCGGCGGAACGTTCGCGCAGCTCGGCGAGGAGCCCCTCGTAGGCTTCGGCGTTCTCCCTGAAGCCGTCGCTCTTCGGGTCCACGTGGCTGCGGAGCTTGCTCATCCCTCTCCCGTCCGCTCTCGTAGGAGATGTTATCCGTCAGGTGTCGCACGCGCCACCGACGAACGCGGAAGCGCCGTCGGGCGTGCCCTGATCTCCGCCGTCAAAACCTGGGCCACAGAGATGGGCGTGGCCGACATCATGCTGACCACCAACGAACGCCGCGCCGTCGACCACGAGTTCTACCGGTGAATGGGCTACGACCGAACGGGGTACCGCTTCCACAAGGAGCTCTGAGCCAACCCTCGAGGGCCTCGGCTCAGTCGGGGATCGAGAGGATCGGGCGCAGGTCCTCGAGGCGCTCGTAGATCCACCACAGGTAGTTGCGCGTCCCGTCCTCCCGCAGTGGATGCAAGTCCGCGAGCTCCGGGTCGTCGATAAACGCCCGGAACGCGTCCCGCGAGGGCCACTCGACCAGGATCATGACGCGGCGGGGCTCTGTGTCACCGGCGAGGGCGTCGTCGAGCCGACCCAGGGCCACGACGCGCCCGCCGTGTTTTGCCACGGCCCTGGGCGAACGGCGCGAGTAGCGCCGGTACAGGTCGTTCTCCGCGAGGTCGAAGAGGTTGAGAGCGTAGAGCGGCATCCCAGGCTTACTGCGCCACCATCTTCGCCTTCGCCTCTTCGGCGCTCTCGGCGAGGAGGGAACGGGCGATGATCTGGCGGTTTATCTCGCTGGTGCCCTCGCCTATCTCGTTGATCTTGACCTGCCGCCAGTAACGCGCCACCGCACTCCCCTCCATGAACCCCTCGCCCCCGTGGATCTGGACAGCCTGGTCGGCCGCCCTCTTCGCCGCCTCGGAGGCGAACACCTTCGCCATGCTCGCCTCGCGCGAGAAGGGACGTCCATGGTCCTTCAGCCACGCGGCCTTGAGGACCAGGTTGCGGGCGAGCTCTATCTCCATCGCCATGTCTGCGAGCTTGAACTGGATGGCCTGGAACTCCGCGATGGCTCTACCGAACTGCCGCCGCTCCCGCGAGCGGGCGAGCGCCTCGTCGAAGCAGGCCTGCGCGAGCCCTACAGAGAGCGCCGCGACCGCTACCCGCCCCCCGTCGAGCGTCCTCAGGAATTGCCTGAGGCCCGCCCCGCGTTCGCCGAGCAGGTTCTCTTCCGGGACCCGGCAGTCCTCGAAGAAGAGGGGGTGCTGATCGGAGGCGCGCCAGCCGAGCTTCTCGTAGGCCGGCCCCCGGGTGTAGCCCGGCGTCTCCTGCGGCACGATGAGCGCGGTCAGCTCAGGCTTGTCGTCCTCCCTGGTCCCGGTGCGGGCGATGACCGTCACACCAGCCGTTACGTCGGTGCCGGAGTTGGTGATCCACTTCTTCGAGCCGTTTATGGTCCACTCGCCGCCGTCGAGCTCGGCGGTGGTCCGTGTCCCGCCCGCGTCGGTGCCGGCCTCCTCCTCGGTCAGCCCGAAGGCCCAGAGACGCTCCCCTGACGCGCACGGGCGGAGGAAGCTCTCTTTTTGTCCTTCTGTACCGTAGGCCGCCAGAGGGGCGCAACCCAGGGAGATGTGGGCCTCCATCGTTATGCCGACGGAGGTGTCGGCGCGGCTAATCTCCTCGAGCGCCAGGTTGTAGGCGACGAAGTCGCCTCCCGACCCGCCGTACTCCTCGGGTAGCGTGAGCCCCATGAGACCCAGGCCAGCCATCTCGGCGACAATGTCGTAGGGGAAGCGTTGCTCGCGGTCGAGCTGGGCGGCGCGCGGTCGGATGGCGCTCCGGGCGAAGTCGCGCGCCAGGTCGCGCCAGCGCCTCTGCTCGTCGGTCGGGTCGAAGTTCATCGCTCGATCCTCCTGTCCGAGAGACCACGAGGAGAGAGGTCCTCTTCCCCGCACCTCAGCGAATCATAACAACATGCGGCCGCGTCCTCGCAACAAACCTTGCCTCTCCTGCGTATCCGAGGGCGTACGAGTCGAGCAGATAGCGAAGGAGCGAGAGGTCATGGGCATCCTGGCGTTTATCGTGGTCGGGTTGATCGCCGGTCTGCTTGCCAGGCTGGTGATGCCGGGTCGAGATCCCGGAGGCCTGGTCGTAACGGCGCTGATGGGCATCGCCGGCGCTTTCGTTGGCGGCTTCCTCGTGCAGCTGCTCGGCGGCGCGGGGGTTACCGGGATCAACGTCTGGTCCATCCTGGTGGCGACGCTCGGCGCGGTAGTCCTGCTCGCGATCTACCGGCTCTTCGCCGGCGGCAGGACGGTCTGACCTGGTAGGCCCAGCGGCTACGCCGTCTCGACCTCTGCGGCTTTCCGCAAGCCGTACCTCTCGACGGCGGCCTCGCGCAGCCTGTACTTCTGGATCTTGCCGCTCGCCGTCATCGGGTATTCATCGACAAAGTCAACGTAGTAGGGGACCTTGTAGCGGGCGATGTTCTCGCTGCAGAACTCCTTGATCTCTTCTTCGGTCAGAGTAGAGCCCTGCTTCGGGATAATGGCGGCGGCGACCTGCTCGCCGTACTTCTCGTCGGGGACGCCGTAGACCTGGACGTCCGAGATGTCCGGGTGGGTGTAGAGGAACTCCTCGATCTCGCGCGGGTAGACGTTCTCGCCGCCACGGATGATCATGTCCTTCGCCCGGCCCGTGATCCTGACGTACCCGTTCTCGTCCATGACCGCGAGGTCGCCCGTGTGCAGCCAGCCTTCCTCGTCTATCACCTCCCGGGTCCTGTCCTCCATCTTGTAATAACCCTTCATGACGAGGTACCCGCGGGTCCACAGCTCGCCCTGCTCGCCGGGCCCGCAGTCCTCGCCCGTATCCACGTCTACTATCCTGATCTCGGTCTCGGGCAGAACCCGCCCCACTGTCGAGACCCTGAGCTCCAGGGGATCCCTGGTGCGGGTCTGGGTGATGACCGGGCTCGACTCGGTCTGGCCGTAGGCTATCGTGATCTCCGACGCCCCCATGACGTCCACGACCCGCTTCATGACCTCCATCGGGCACGGGGAGCCGGCCATGATGCCGGTCCGTAGAGAGGAGGTATCGTACTCCTCGAAGTCGGGGTGCTCGAG
>DATACV010000430.1:0-4857 GCA_036258875.1 Rubrobacteraceae bacterium | reverse complement strand
CTGCATCGGGGTGCGCGCCGGGTCGCGGCCGTAGCCGGGGCTTCGCTTGCCCCGGGGATCCACGACGAGGTGTGGTGGGATCTCGACGTCGCGCATCCCGATCTCGTCCCCGTAGTAGCAGGTCGGGGTGCCCCTCAGGGTAAGCAGGAGCATCTGCGCGAGGCGGGCGCGCTGCTCGCCGACGCGCCCGAGGATGCGCGGCTGGTCGTGGTTGCCGAGCACCCAGTTCGGCCAGGCTCCCTCGGGCAGGGCGGCCTCGTAGGCCGATATCAGTCGCCCCAACGCGCGCGGCTCCCACTCGCGGAGCTCCGCGAGCGCGAAGTTGAAGGGCAGGTGCACGCCGTCGAACTCGGGGGCGCCGTAGTAGGCGACGACCCGCTCCAGCGGCAGGTACAGCTCCCCGACGAGTACCCTGTCGCCTTCGTAGGAGTCCGCCACGGCGCGCATCTCGCGCACGATGTCGAAGATCTCCGGCCGGTCGCCGGAGTAAGTCCGGAGTAGACGCCTCCACGGCTGGCCTCCCTCGCGCCACTCTGGATTCGGCGGGTCGTCGCGGAAGAGGTCGTCCTTTATGAGCTGCCACAATACGTCGATCCGGAAGCCGTCCACGCCACGCTCGAACCAGAAGCGCAGCACGTCGTACATCGCTTCCCTGACCTCCGGGTTGCGCCAGTTGAGGTCGGGCTGCTTGGGATCGAAGAGGTGGAGGTAGTACTGCTCCGTCGCCTCGTCCCACTCCCACGCGCTGCCCCCACCGAAGTAGCTCTGCCAGTTGTTGGGCGGCCGTCCGTCGGGAGCAGGGTCGCGCCAGATGAACCAGTCGCGCTTCGGGCTCTCGCGCGAGGAGCGCGACTCCACGAACCAGGGGTGCTCGTCGGAGGTGTGGTTCGGCACGTAGTCGAGGATCACGCGCATCCCGCGCCGGTGCGCCTCCCGGAGCAGCTCGTCGAAGTCCGAGAGCGTCCCGAACGTCGGGTCCACGTCGGCGTAGTCGGAGATGTCGTAGCCGAAGTCGGCCATCGGGGACGGGTAGAAAGGGGAGATCCAGACCGCGTCGATCCCGAGCCACTCCAGGTAGTCAAGCCTCCCGGTGATCCCACGAAGGTCGCCGGTCCCGTCGCCGCTCGCGTCCATGTAAGAGCGCGGGTAGACCTGGTAGATCACGCCCGTCTTCCACCACGTCGCCACCTACCGGCCCTCCGGCGCGAGGCGGATGATGCGGTCGTCCTCGCTCACGGGGCTCCCGCGGCCGTCCAGGTTGGATGTAGTCACCCACAGCGAGCCGTCCGGAGCCTGTATCACGTTCCTGATCCTCCCCACCTCGTCTCTGAGCAGTTCATCTCTGCCTACCACCCGCCCGCCTGGGCCGAGCTCGAGCCTCCAGAGCCTCTGGCCGCGCAGGGCAGCGACGAAGAGGTCGCCCTCCCACTGCGGGATCGCGCCGTCCTTCAGTATCTCCGCCCCGCTCGGGGAGGCCTCGCTCGTGGGCCACGTCGTCACTGGGTTGACGAAGCCCGCGGCCTCGGCCTCCTCGCCCCCGTCGCCCTCGAACTCGGGCCAGCCGTAGTTCTCGCCTGGCCTTATGAGGTTCACCTCGTCGAAGGCATCCTGGCCGAACTCGGAGGCGTAGAGCCGCCCGCTCTCGTCCCACGCCAACCCCTCGACGTTGCGGTGTCCGTAGGAGTATACGGGGCTACCCGGGAAAGGGTTATCCTGCGGGACGCCACCGTCGGGGGTGAGGCGCAGGATCTTACCCCCCAGAGAGCCGCGGTCCTGGGAGGTCGTTGGGTCGCCCGCGTCGCCGGTGGCGACGTAGAGCATGCCGTCGGGCCCGAAGGCGATGCGGCCCCCGTCGTGGTAGGTGTTGAAGGGGATGCCGGTAAGGATGGGCTCGGGCTCCTCGCCGAGCCGGAACCGCACCACCCGATTGTCCACCCCGGTCGTGTAGTACGCGTAGACGTAGCCGTCGCGCTCGTAACCCGGCGAGACGGCGAGCCCCAGGCTCCCGCCCTCGCCGTAGCCCCGGGTGGGCAGGGTCTGCACCTCCTCGACGTTCCCGGAGGCGTCCATCCTGAGCAGCCGGCCGGAGTCGCGCTCGGTGAAGAGGGCGTCGCCACCAGGGAGGAAGGCGAGCCCCCACGGCACCTCCAGACCCGTGGCGACGACGCTCCTTTCCACCTCGACCGGGTCGCGGTCCGAGGCCTCCCGCTCGCCCTCCGCCGGCGGTCCCGCGGTGGCCTCCCGCGCCTCCGTCGTCGGTCGCGGCTCACTCTCCGGCGTCGAGGACTCGGGCGACGAGCCGATCTCGTTCGCACCGCAGGCGACACAAGACAGGAGAAAGACAAGTGCCAGCGCTACGCGGAGCGCGCTCGCGATGCGGTTCGGCAAGGTGCAACCCTTCTCTCAAGCGGTCAGGTCGACACCCGCGATTATATGTCGGCGTCCCCGCCCTCGGCGCTACAAAGCGCGCGGTAGGGGCGGTTCGCCAGCGTAGGAGCGGTTCGCGAACCGCTCCTACGCCATCCGATTACTCGTCGGTCTCGCCCTCGAAGACGGCGAACGCCGCGCCCTGGGGGTCGGCCAGGACGGCGATACGGCCCGCCCCCGGCTCCATCGGCCCGGCCAGGACCTCGCCGCCGAGCTCCCGCGCTCTGGCGACGGCATCGTCGCACGAGGAGACCGTGAAGTAGGTGAGCCAGAACGAGGGCGCTTCGCCGTGCTGCTCGCTCATCGGCATGATGCCGCCGTTGGAGGAGCCGGCGTTCCTGATGGTCACGTAGGCGAGGCTCCCGTTCTGCCGCTGGGCCTCCATCTCCCAGCCGAAGAGCTCGGCGTAGAAGGCCGCCATCCTCTCTGGCTCGCGGGTGTTGAGCTCGTTCCAGGTCATGCAGCCGGGGTCGTTGACCCTGCGCGCGCCGGCGCTCGCCCCCGTCTGCCAGGCCACGAGCACTGCGCCCGCAGGGTCCCGGACCATCGCGAACCGCCCGTACTCGCCCACGTCGAACACCCCGCCCTCCACGGCTCCTCCGAGCTCGCCCGCCCTGGCAGCCACGGCGTCGACGTCCTCGACGCTCACGTGCGAGAGCCAGTAGGGCGGGGCGCCCGCTTCGCGTCGCTCGGCGTCCATCTCGTAGAGGCCGCACACCTCGTCGCCGTCGAGGCGCATCAGGGTGTAGGTCCCCGCCTCCCCGGCCGGCACGTCCTCCGCCTCCCAGCCGAAGAGCCCGGAGTAGAACGCCTTCGCGCCCGCGGGATCCGTGGTCGCGAGGTCCGCCCAACAGAAGGTGCCCGGCTTGTAACGCTCCCTCTTTCCCACTCTTTTCTCCTTCTCTAACCGATGTTCCGACCGGTTGGAGTCCTCCCCGTAAGTCTACGGGGAAGGCCGCCTATCCCAAGTGGGAAAGGCGGGAATCGTTGGTCAGGCCGCCCCGTTTTTGCCAGAATTGGGGGGTGAGAGGGAACGCAGAGAAACCGGGCCTCTCCGAGGGCACGCGGACGCGGCTGGACGGGCTGCGGCCAGCGCTCGGGGCGGTCTTCCTCGCGGCCTACGCGTGGTCCAACCTCGCGCCGTCCCCTGTAGCGCTGGCCGCCTTCCTGGCCACGGGCGCCGTTCTCTACGCTATGTCGGTGCCGTGGTCAAGCGCTTTCCACAGAGGCCTCGCGCTCGTCTCGTTCGCCGCCCTCGGGGCGGCCCTCGTCACGGGCAGGTTCGACGCGGGCGCGTTCGTCGAGGGGCTGCCCGACTACCTCGGGGTGGTCGCGGTGCTCCTGGTCTTGAGCGTGGCCGGCTACCCGATCCGGGCCGCCCGTTACGAGGCCCAGATCCGTGGCCTCGTGGCGGCCCTGCGGCGGCGCGGCGCGGGCGTCGGTACGGCGTCGGGGATCATGGGTCACATCCTCGGGGCGGTGCTCGACGTGGGCGCCTTCGTCCTGATAGACGTGATCGTGGGTCGAGCCGCCCCCCGCTCGCGCATCGACGCGCTGACCTGGGCCGGAAGGGGCTTCTCGTTCGCCCCGCTGTGGACGAACCTTAACGTCTTCACCGCGACCACCATCGTGCTCACCGGCGTCTCCTACCCTGACCTCCTCGCCGTCTCGCTCCCGTTCGCGCTGCTCGGCCTGGCGGCGACCTCCCTCTTCGCCCAGCGCGAGAGAGACGACGCGGAGATCCCTCCGGGTCCAGACGAGCCGCTCGACCGCAAGGCGGCGGCGGTGGTCCTCTACCCCGTGCTGCTCGTCGCGACGGTGGCGCTGGCCAACCTCGCCTTCCCCTGGCTCTCGCTGACCGCGACCATCGCGGTCACGGTCGCCGTGGTAGTCGCGGCGATCGCTGCTCTCGCGGCGGTCGTGCTGCGCCGCACGTCGCCTCTGCGGCGCCTCGCCGGCGAGACGCGCGGCTCGCTCGTCGCCTCGCACGCCGAGTTCGCCCTCTTCGGTTCGGCGGGCATCCTCGTGCTCTCCCTCGGGCAGCTCGGGGCGCTCACGCCCCTGGGCAACCTCCTCTCGGCGCTTCCCCCGCTCCTCGTGGCGCCGGCGCTCATGCTCACGATCGGCGTGGGCTTCGTCGTCGGCATACACGTCATCCCGATGGTCCTGCTCATAAACACAGCCTTTCCGCTGGACGGCGGGCCCACCCCCGCGCTGTGGGCGGTCGCGCTCCTGCTCGGCGCCCAGTCGGCCCTCCTGCTCACCCCCTTCTCCAGCGCCGTCACCATGCTCGCGCGCCTCACGGGGCTACACCCGCTGGAGATCGGGCCCCGGAGGAACTGGGGCTTCGGCCTCGCCGTCGCGCTCGCCGCGACGCTCTACGTGGGCGCGCTGACGCTGATCCTCCAGTAGACGAAGCGTGATCACGTC
>DATACV010000429.1:0-2533 GCA_036258875.1 Rubrobacteraceae bacterium | reverse complement strand
GGGGCATCTCCATCCTCACGCCTGCGGACGCCGCATACCCCGAGCGCCTCAGAGAGATCCCCGACCCTCCCCCCGCGCTGTACGCGGACGGGGAGGCGCCGGACGCTCCCTCCGTCGCCGTGGTCGGCTCGCGTGCCGCCTCGCCCACCGGCAAGGGGGCGGCCCGCGCGCTCGGAAGGGCTCGCGGCGAACGCGGGGTGTGCGTCGTCAGCGGGCTAGCCCTCGGGGTGGACGCGGCGACCCACGAGGGGGCGCTGGAGGCCGGCGGGCCGAGCGTCGGGGTCCTCGGGTGCGGGATTGACGTCGTCTACCCCAGAGGGAACAGGGCGCTGTTCCGGCGCGTGAGGGAGGCGGGGGCGCTCGTCTCGGAGTACTACCTCGGGGAGCCGCCGCTCGCGTGGCGGTTCCCTGCCCGGAACAGGATCATCGCGGGCCTCTGCGCCGCCGTGGTGGTGGTCGAGGCGCCGCAGAGGAGCGGCGCCCTCATAACGGCCCGCCACGCCGCCGAGTGCGGCAGGGACGTGTGGGCCGTTCCCGGGCCGCTCGGTACCCCAGAGTGCCTCGGCTCCAACAGGCTCCTCGGCGACGGCGCCGGCGTTCTGTGGGACGTCGCGGAGTTCGTGGACGCCTACGCACATGGAACGGACCGGCTGCCCACCGGCTTCTCATCCGAAGATCACGCACCCGTTCCGGACTCGCTGCCGGAGAGCGAGGCCGCGGTGCTCGCCGGCGTCGGTCTCCGGCCTACGGGGGTGGACGAGATCTCCGGCCGGAGCGGGCTCGAGCCGCCACGGGTGCTCTCAGCGCTCTCGCTGCTGGAGCTCAAGGGCTACGTGACGCGCGGCGCCGGCGGCGCCTTCGTGCGGAGGGTGGCGCTTTGACGCGGCGCACGCTGAGCTGGCTGTGGTCGCGCTACCTGGAGGCGCGCGACGGGCTCGCGGGCGTGCCCGCGGCGGACCGGCCGAACGCCGAGCGCGAGCTCAGGAGCCTCAGGGACCGGCTCATCGTCAACTACTCGCCCCTCGTCAAGTATGTCGCGTGCAGGGTCTCGGCGCGCGCGGTCGTTGCCGTCGATCTCGAGGACATCCTCTCCTGGGGTGTCTTCGGGTTGCTCGAAGCCGTCGAGACCTACGACCCAGGGCGACGGACCAAGTTCGAGTCCTACGCCATCTCCAAGATACGGTGGGCCATCCTCGACGAGCTCAGGAGGATCGACCCCCTGACCCGCCGCGTGCGCCGCAGGGCCAGGGAGGTGGAGTCGGCCAAGGCCGAGCTCGCCCAGAGGCTCGGGCGGACGCCCACCGAGGAGGAGGTCGCCTGCGAGTTGGGCGTGGGAGCCTCCGAGCATCGCGCCTTCCTCGCGCGCCTCTGGCAGGCGCAGGTGGGCTCGCTCGAGGTCCGTACCGAGGGCGACAACGGCTCGGGGCGCGACCTGCATCAGACCGTGGCCGACGCCCGGGCCGTGGACCCCGAGTCGGCCGCCGAGGTGGCCGAGGTGCGGGCGCGGCTCGTCGAGGCCATCCAGGAGCTCGGGGAGAAAGAGCGCGTGGTGACCACCTTCTACTTCTACGAGGGGCTGACCCTGCGGGAGATCGGGGGCGCCATGAGCCTCACCGAGGGGCGCATCTCGCAGATACTGCACGCTGCGCTGGCGAAGCTGCGCGAGGCCCTCTCCGAGAACCTAGAACCGTCCGCGAGATCCTAGACGCTTCTAGAAGCCCCGAGGTCCTTGTGCTAACATCTGCGAGGCCCGGACTCGCGTCCGGGATCACACACGCCCGCCGGAGGGCCACGGTGCCCGGGTGGTGGTCCGCTCCCCTGAGCAGGAGACGGATTGCGAGGCGCGGGCGGAGGATGCCAACCACCTGAAAAGAGAGGTAGCAACATGCAGAGTACGACCGAGCGGGTAGGGATCAGGGAGCTGCTCGAAGCCGGGGTCCACTTCGGACACCAGGCGAAGCGTTGGAACCCCAAGATGAAGCGCTACATCTTCGCCGAGCGCGCCGGGGTGCACATCATTGACCTGGACCAGACGCTCACCCTCCTGGACAAGGCCCTCAACTTCGTGCGCAGCGTCGCCGAGGCGGAGCGCGAGATCCTCTTCGTCGGCACCAAGAAGCAGGCCCAGATCCCTGTGGCCGAGCAGGCTCTCAGGAGCGGCCAGCCGTACATCGCCGAGCGCTACATAGGCGGCATCCTTACCAACTTCCAGACGATCCTGCCGCGCATCCAGTACTTCAAGGACCTGGCGCGCAGGGTGGAGGAGACCCCGGAGGAGGAGCGCTCGGGCAAGGACTGGTTCGCGCTGAACCGCGAGTACCAGAAGCTCAGGCGCAACTTCGCCGGTATTACCGAGATGGAGCGCCTCCCCGGGGCGGTCTTCGTCATAGATCCCAAGCGCGAGGAGCTGCTCGTCAAGGAGGCCAACCGGCTCAAGATCCCCGTTGTCGCCCTCACCGACACCAACTGCGACCCCGAGGTCGTGGACTACGTGATCCCCGGCAACGACGACGCGATCCGGTCGATAACCCTG
>DATACV010000428.1:0-4005 GCA_036258875.1 Rubrobacteraceae bacterium | reverse complement strand
GGCGCGATGACGACGCGGTTGCTCTCCACCAGCCGCGTCCCGCCCTCGACCTCGCCGGTCCGGATCTTGGGTCCTTGCAGGTCCTGCATCACCGCCACGTTGCGCCCGAGCTCTTTGGCCGCGGAGCGCACGATCTCGGCGTTCCTCAGGTGCATGTGGTGGTCGCCGTGGCTGAAGTTGAACCGCGTGACGTCTACCCCTACCCGGATCAGGGCCCTTATGCTCTCCTCGGAGGAGGTCGCGGGACCTAAAGTGGCGACTATCTTGGTCCGGCGCACGCTCAGGTCCCCTTCCCGGGCCTCACCCTGGGGTTGAACGCCATCCGGCCCGGGTAATAGCCGGAGTCCTCCAGCCCCTCCTCTATCCTGAGGAGCTGGTTGTATTTGGCGACGCGGTCGGTGCGGGCGGGGGCGCCGGTCTTTATCTGACCGGCGTTGGTCGCGACGGCGAGGTCGGAGATGGTCACGTCCTCGGTCTCTCCGCTGCGGTGGCTGATCATCGCCGTGTAGCCGGACTTGTGCGCGAGGTCTATGGTCTCGAAGGTCTCTGTGAGGGTGCCTATCTGGTTGACCTTTATGAGGATGGAGTTTGCGACGCCCTCCTCGATGCCGCGAGCGAGTATCTTGGGGTTCGTGACGAAGAGGTCGTCGCCGACGAGCTGTATGCGGTTCCCCAGCTCCTCCGTGATCATGGCCCACCCCTCCCAGTCGTCCTCGGCGAGCCCGTCCTCGATGCTGATGATGGGGTAGTCGTCGCAGAGCCTGACGTAGTACTCGACCATCTCCTCGCGCGAGAGGGATCTACCCTCGCCCTCCAGGTTGTACGAGCCGCCCTCGTAGAACTCGGAGGCCGCCGGGTCGAGGGCGAAGCCGATCTGGTCGCCCAGAGCGTACCCGCTCGCCTCGACGGCCTCGGCGATGAGCGCCAGCGCCGCGCCGTTGTCCTCCAGGTCCGGGGCGAAGCCGCCCTCGTCCCCGATGCCGCCCGAGTGTCCGCGGCCCACCAGGGTCTTCTTCAGACCGGCGTAGATCTCCGCGACGGCGCGCAGGGACTCGGCGAAGCTCTCGAAGCCCAACGGCACTACCATGAACTCCTGGAAGTCTATGTTGTTCGCCGCGTGCGCGCCGCCGTTCATGATGTTGGCGCAGGGGACCGGCAGCGTGTACGCCCCGGGCCCACCGAGGTAGCGGAAGAGCGGGAGCGCGGCGGCCTCCGCAGCCGCCTTCGCCGCCGCTAGCGAGATACCGAGGATCGCGTTCGCCCCGAGGCGGCCCTTGTTCTCGGTGCCGTCGGCCTCGATCATGGCGAGGTCCAGAGACCTCTGGTCGGTGACGTCCATCCCCACGACTACCTGCGCGAGCTCGCCGTCCACGTTAGAGACGGCGTTCAAGACCCCCTTGCCGCCGTAGCGCTCGCCGTCCTTGTCCCGCAGCTCGACTGCCTCGTTCTGGCCAGTAGAGGCCCCCGACGGGACCGAGGCGCGACCCACGAAGCCGCTCACCGTGGCGAGCTCGACCTCGACCGTTGGGTTCCCCCTGGAGTCCAGGATCTCACGCCCGTGGACAGCGACGATCTCGGTCATCATCCTCCTCTTTTTTCCAGGTTGCAGGTATCAGGCTACAGGTTTCTACTGATGCCTGTAGCCTCCCGCCAGCTGGCCAGCTTTGTATGTAACTCTACGCCCTTACCCGTTACGGCGCCACTGTATGCAGAGGGTTTGTCGCTAGGCTGGCGGCTTGTAGCCCGGCAGGTACCTCACGTCGCGCTGCTCTCTCTGCTGTTGCACCCAGGTCGCGAACTCCTCGGATTGCGCCTCGGCGGTGAGCTGCTCCCTTATCTGGGTCTCCACCTCGGAGAGCGGCTGGGTTGCCTCCTCGCGCACGTCCGTGACCTCGATTACGTGGTAGCCGAACTCGGTCTCTACCGGCCCGACGACCTCGCCCTGCTCGGCGCCGAAGATGGCCTCCTCGAAGTTGGGAACGGTCTCGCCCCTACCCAGGCATCCGAGATCCCCGCCCTGCTCGGCGCTCCCAGGGTCCTGGGAGAACTCCCGGGCCAGCTGCGCGAAGTCTCCCCCGTCCTGGAGCTGGGCCTTCACGTCCTCGGCCTTCGCTTTTTGGTCCTTGTTGAAGAGGATGTGCCGCGCGCAGCGGCTCTCGGGGGTCGTGAACTGGGCGGCCTTGTTCTCCTCGTAGAACCGCTCGACCTCCTCCTGGGAGGGCCCGGCGCCGCCCGCCACCCTCTCCTGGACCTCCTGGATGGGGAGCTGCTCCCTGAGTTGCTCCCTCAGCTGCTCCTCCGTAAGGCCGGCCTGCTGCAGCGCCGCCTCAAATGCCTCCTCGCGGTCGACGTTCTGCCCCTGGGCCTGCGCCTGCTGGGCGATCTGGTCCTTTATGGTCTCGATCTCCTCGTTTACCTCTGCCTCGGTGACCGTTATGCCCTGCTCCTCGGCGTAGGCCTTGGCGATCTCGATGTCGACGAGCTGCGGCATGATCTGGGCTATGAGCGCCTCGTACTGCGGGGATTCGGGGGAGACCTCGCCCACCCCGCTCAGCCGGGCGAACTCCTGCACCTCGCCCAGGGTGACCTCGCCACCCTCGAAGACCGCTACCTTCTTGGACTCGGGCTCGATGTTGGCGACCGGCTCCGCCGGGCTGCAGGCCGCAGCGATTACCAAGAACACGCCGACGAGCACGGGGACGAACCATGCCCTGTTAACCGGTGACTCGCTCAAGACGACGGAGAACCTCACTGTCTGTACGCCAAAAACGCCGCGATTATAGCATCTGAGCACGCTCCAGCCTCCGGCTTCCGCTTGTCAGCACGCTGCGCCCTCTTGCAGAGGGCTCCGCTTTTAGCACGCACCGGGCTGGCTTGCAGCAAGCCCTCGCTTGTCAGCACGCTTCGGCCTGGCTTCGCCAGGCCTCGCTCTCAGCAAGAAGCAAAGGCGTTAGCCGGAGCGTGCTGACAGAGCGCGAAGCGTCGTCTCCGCGAGCGCGAGCGGGTCGAGGGAGGAGCCGCGGACCGTTACGCGCCCCTCCCTCCCCCCGACCACGCCCCCGGTTCGTTCCTGGAGTAGCGCCGTCCGTGTTGGGCTCACGCCGACGACGGCTAAAGCTCCCGAGCGGTAGCTGACCGAGCTCGCGCCGGCCTCGCGGGCCAGTACCTTGACCCGCGAGAGGCCAAGCAGGTTGAGGGCGGGTTCGGGGAGCTCCCCGAAGCGGTCCGTGAGTTCTTCGGCGAGGTCGTCGACCTCGGTGAGCGAGGCGAGGCCCGACGCCCTGCGGTAGAGGTCCACGCGTTCGATCTCGTCCATCACGTAGGCCGGCGGCAGGTACGCGTCGAGCGGGAGCTCGACGATCACGGGCCGCCCGTCGCGCCGCTCCGGTGCTTCACCCCTGGCCGCCGCGACCGCCTCCTCCAGAAGCCTGAGGTACATCTCGAAGCCGACCGCGGCTATGTGGCCGGACTGCTCGGCGCCGAGCAGGTTCCCCGCGCCCCTTATCTCCAGGTCTCGCATCGCGATCGCGAACCCGCTGCCTAGCTCGGTGAAGTCCATGAGGGCTTCGAGTCGCTTCTGGGATTCGACGGTGGCGCCTAAAGGAGCGAACAGGTAGGCGTAGGCCTGCTGGGTGGAGCGCCCGATCCTGCCGCGCAGCTGGTAGAGCTGCGCTAGCCCCATAGTGTCCGAGCGGTCCACGATAAGGGTGTTCGCGGTAGCCACGTCGAGCCCGCTCTCGACGATGGTGGTCGTCACGAGCACGTCGGCCTCGCCATCCAAGAAGCCCCGCATGACGTCCTCGAGCGCCCTCTCCGGCATCTGCCCGTGCGCCACCACGAACCTGGCATCGGGCACGAGGGAGAGCAGCCTCTCCGCGACCTCGTCTATGGTCTCGACGCGGTTGTGGACGAAGAATGCCTGGCCCTCGCGGGCGACCTCCCGCTCTATGGCCCGCCCGACGAGGTCCTCGTCGTAGGGGCCGACGTGCGTGAGGATGCTCCGTC
>DATACV010000427.1:0-4307 GCA_036258875.1 Rubrobacteraceae bacterium | reverse complement strand
GCTGAAATGCTAACCGGCGAGGACTTTAGCGAGGAGATCCGGCTCCACGTTGCCGCCGCTCACCACGGCGACGTTGAGGCGCGTGGCGGGAAGCTCGTCGCGGTGGAAGAGGTAGGCAGCGAAGGCGACGGCGCCGCTCGGTTCTGCGACCAGGCGGGCGCGGAGGGCCATGCGGCGCATCGCGTCCAGTATCTCATCTTCGCTCACGGCGACTATGTCGTCCACGAAGGCGCTGACGTGCTCGAACGGGGCGTAGCCGAGCTTGCGCACGCGCAGGCCGTCGGCGATCGTGCGCCCGACCTGCTCGGCGGGGAGCTCGACGAGCCTCCCGGTCCTCAGGCTCTCCCTGGCGTCGGCTGCGAGCTCGGGCTCGACCCCGATCACGCGCACCTCCGGTCGGGAGAGCTTTATCGCCGCCGCGATGCCGCTGATCAGGCCTCCTCCGCTGACCGGCACGAGGACCGTCTCGACCTCGGGCAGGTCTTCGAGGATCTCCGATCCCACGGTGCCCTGGCCGGCGATGAGGGTCTCGTCGTCGTAAGGGGGGACCGCGACGTAGCCGTGCTCGGCGGCCAGCTCCTCGGCTCTGCGCACGCGCTCGGCGCTGTCGTCGCCCACGAACACGATCTCGGCCCCGAAGACCGCCGTGGCGTCCAGCTTGACCCGTGGGGCGCGGCGCGGCATCACGATGACGGCGCGGACGCCCAGAGAGCGGGCCGCGTAGGCGACGGCCTGGGCGTGGTTGCCGCTGGAATGGGCGACCACCCCGCGGCGGCGCTCCTCGGGGGAGAGAGAGGAGATCTTGTTGTAGGCGCCGCGCAGCTTGAACGCTCCGGTCGGCTGCAGGTTCTCCGCCTTGAGGTACAGTAGCCGTTCCTCTTCGCCGCGCGGGCACGGGACGAGCGGCGTGCGCAGCGCCACACCGCGCACCCGGCTCTGCGCCAGCCTGACGTCGTCGAGCGTGATCACGCGGTCCACCTCCTCCGTCTACCGCGGTGGGGGGTCGAGGTCGCGAGGGAAACGCGGCCATTGTAACAGGAGCGAAACACCGTATTAAACGGAGCGCAACATCGCCTCCATATAATGCGGGCCGTGTTGAGGACGCCCGGATCGGACGACATGAGGCGCACAATCCTCGCGCCGGTCGCGCTGCTCTTCGTCCTGGCGCTTGTGGCCTGCTCGAGCCAGGGCTCGGTGGAGAGCTCCGTCTCGGCCTCCGCGCCGAGCGAGGAGCCCGGCACCGAGGTGACCGGGACCGGGGCGAGTGAGACGACGGTGGGGGTGGCCGCGCACGCCCGGGAGACGGAGGGCTCGTCCGGGGTCCCGTTCGGCTCCCGGCCCGGGGCGAGCGGGGGCTCGAGCTACGAGGCGGACGCGCTGCTCGCTGTCCGGTACGGGGAGCACGAAGGGTACGAACGGGTGGTACTGGATCTCGGCGCGGGCGAGGAGCCGGCCGAGACGGTGCCCGAGTGGTCCCTCATGAGCTCGACTAAGGAGGGCCTCCTGCGCATCACCCTACCCTCGATGAGCCGTACCGCCGTCTCCGACGGCCCCCTGGGCGACGCCCTGCTCGAGAGCTTCTACGTCGTGCGCGCGCCTGAGGGCGGCATGTTCGTGGACGTCTTCGCGCGAAAAGCGTTCGAGTACAGGGTGCTGGAGCTCTCCGAGCCGGCCCGCCTCGTGGTGGACTTCAAGCCGAGCGGCTCCCCCCTCGCGACGCGAGCGCCGGCCGTGGGCGGCGACACGGTGCTGGTAGAGCCCCGCGCCGGCGCCAGGGTCAGGGACCCCCTCACCGTCTGCGGTTACTCCCGCAACTTCGAGGCGTCTAACACCATAGTCCTCACCGATCCGCAAGAGGAGACCGTGATCCGTCGTACCGTCCTGAGCAACGACTGGACCTCCACCTGGGGGTACTTCGAGGCGACCCTGGATCTCCCGTCCTTCACCGGCAGAGGCACCCTGCGGGTCGGCGCCGAGAGCGCCCGGGACGGGACCTTCACGGGCGTGGAGGTGCCGGTAAAGGGGCGCTAGATCGGGTAGCGAGAGGGTCGCGCCGCTTGCGGGTCAAGGCTTTGAGGTTCTGAGATCTTGAGGCATTGAGGTGTTAAGGCTTTGAGGGTAGTTAACCAGCACCGCAAGAGTACCCCCTAAGAGCCCAGGAACCTGAGAGCCTGAGAGGCTACTACTATCGACGCGCGAGGCTAACCCTGAACCGCAACTTATGCGCGCCGACGGTGAAGCAAGAGTCCCGCCTGGTCGAGGCAAGTTCACGTTGTCGCCGCCCGATCGATGTGCGAAGTTAAACGTACCGGACGTCTGTAGGACGTACCGCTGCCGGACGATTAGGCGGGTTGAGCAAGGGACCAAGGAGTAACCACGTTCTACGAGGTGAGGGTAGACGCCGTCGCCCTGCTGCGGGCGATGAAGGAGTACCACGAGCAGCACAACCCGGTCGCGCCGTTCTCGGAGGGGACGCGACTGGCGCCGTACCTGGCCGCCGAGCGCGCGGGCCTCGACCCGGACACCCCGCGCTACGAGAGGGCCGTAAGGTACCTGGTGCGCGAGGGGGTGCTCGTGTGGGAGGAGCGCGTCGGCACCGTGCCAGGGGTCGACTTCTACAGGTACACGGGTAACGGCGTGGAGCTGCTGCGGGAGGCCTAGATCCGGTCCCAGCCGGGTAAAGCCCTATCGGTCGGACGTCGGTGCACGGACTAAGGAGACGCTATGAGCCAGGAGCGCGAGGAGAGACGACCGCAAGAGGCCGACGAGGAGCGCGAGCAGGAACGCGACAAGCAGCGCGAGCGGGATCGCGACGACGAGCGCGAGCTGGAGACCGAGGAGGCCAGCCCCACGTAGCGGGATCTAGCGTTTGTACGGGTCGTGGAGGCCGTACTCCGCCATAGCGCCAGCGATGTAGCGCTTCTCCTCCTCGATGTAGCGCCCGATCGCGTGCCCCATGCCAGGGTGCCGGATCTCGTGCGCGCTGTAGGTGAGGACCGGGAGGAAGCCGCGAGCGAGCTTGTGCTCGCCCTGGGCGCCGGCCTCGAAGAGCTTCATGCGGCGCTCGATCGCGAACTCTATTGCCTGGTAGTAGCAGAGCTCGAAGTGCAGGTTCCGTCGCTCTTCCGCCGCGCCCCAGTAGCGCCCGAAGAGCGCCCTGCCCTTGAAGAAGTTGAGCGCTCCCGCGACCGGGCGACCCGTCAGCTCGTCGCGGGCGAGGACGAGCAGGACGCGGTCTCTCATCGTCCGGAAGACCTCCCGGAAGAACGGCCCTGTGAGGTACGGGAAGCCCCACTTCCTGTCGAAGGTGCCGAGGTAGAAGCGGTGCATGATGGACGCGTGCTCGTCCCCGAGCATCTCTCCCGTGAGGCGTTCGATCTGGAGCCCTTCGCCGTCTAGCTGGCGGCGCTCGCGCGCGACCTGGCGGCGGCGCTTGCTCACCAGCGCCTCGAGGTAGTCACCGAACGCGTCGTAGCCGCGGTTGCGCCAGTGAAACTGCAGCGAGTGGCGCACGGCGAACCCTCTCTGCGAGAACGCTTCGAGCTCGTCTTCGGGGAGGAAGAGGGCGTGCGAGGAGCTGACCCCGAGATCGTCGCCCAGGTCCCGCGCCGCGTCCAGCAGGGCGCGTCCGACCGCCGCGCGCTCGGCCTCGCCGGCGTCCCTGCGAACTAGCAGCTTCGGGCCCGTGGCGGGCGTAAATGGCACGGCGGCGACGAGCTTGGGGTAGTACGAAAGACCGTACTCCCTGTACGCCCGCGCCCACTCCCAGTCGAAGATGTACTCGCCGTAGGAATCGGTCTTGAGGTAGAGGGGGAGCGCGCCGAGTAGATGATCGCCGTCCCTGCAGACCAGGTAGGACGGCGACCACCCGCTCGTGTCGCCGACGCTGCCCGAGCGCTCGAGCGCTCGCAGGAACTCGTGGTCGAAGAACGGGAAATGGGGCGGCTCGAGCGCCCGCCAGGCCCTCTCGTCTACCTGCTCTATGCAGGCGAGGCGCTCTACGCGCATCGGCTCAGGCCCCGGGGCCGATCGTGCCCACGCGTCCGGACGCCGGGATCTTCTGAAGGGGGTCGTCAGCGACTCCCGTGCCGCGTAGGAGCGATCACCGCAGGGACCTGACGAAGTGGTCGGGGTTAAGTTCCTCTCCGGTCGCGCGGAGCACGGTCTCGCGCCAGCTCTCACGGGCGCCGGGTCCGAAGAACGACTGCATGAGGTAGCCTCCCGCTACCTCGTTCTCGTAGAACGGGCCGAGGGTCACGTGGGACTCCAGGTAGTTCATGAGCTGCGAGGAGATCAGGTGCCCCAGC
>DATACV010000426.1:0-3491 GCA_036258875.1 Rubrobacteraceae bacterium | reverse complement strand
CAGGACCGCTCGTCCACCCTGCGGGCGAGGAGCATGTGGTAGTAGATCTTCAGCAGGTCTTCCTCGCCCAGACCCAGGGACTCGTGGCGGGTCCGGGTCTCCTCGACAGCCATAGACCTCCTCCTAAGCTCCGCTCTCCCTCGGACCTCTATCCTACCAAATCCCCGTCTCCCCAAAGCATCCTTCATGCAGCCTCGCCCGTTACTCGGCGAGCTCCCACACCTGCTCCAGAACGCTGACCTCGTAATGCTTGCGAACCGGCGTCTCGGTCAGGAAGTCCGCGAACTTGGAGATCTGCTCCTTGTAGTAGCCGCTGGCCTCTCCAGCCTCCCTGTCCTCCTCAGTCTCCCACATCGAGACCGAGATCCCGATCCCTGTCTCCGGGTCCGTGAGCAATAACGCTCCCCTGAAACCCGGCTGCCGCCTGGCCGCAGGCATAACCGAGCCCCGGTAGATGCGGACCATCTCCTTCGTGTCACCCGGCCTGACCCGAAGGTCCGCCACCCTTGCATGCACGACTCTCTCCTTCCCTGGCTTCCTGATACTTACGTATCAAGCAAATTATACCCCGGAGTCGAGATTCTGTAGATTTCTGGGAAACGAGATCGTAGGTCATCTGCCAGCGACCCCTTCGCTCTGGCTCAGGGTTGCGCAGGCGAGAGCGAGACCGTCTGTATCATGAGGGCGCAGGCGCGCTCCTCCCCGTCCGCGGCGGCAAGGACCTCCGACCTGCAGACGAACAGCCTGCGCCCGGCAGTCACGACCTCGCCGCGGGCCACCAGCTTCTCGCCGTAAGCCGGCGCGAGGAAGTTGACCTTGTACTCGACCGTCAACACCTCTCGATCCGGGGGCGCGAGCGTGAGCGCGGCGTAACCGCCCGCCGTGTCGGCAATCGCACCCGTAACCGCGCCGTGGAAAAAGCGCTCCTGCTGCGTCAGCCCGTCGCGGAAAGGAACCTCGATCACGCAGGTCCCGGATCCCGCCTCAACGACCTCGGCGCCGAGCAGCGCCATCAGCCTTTGCTTCGCGAAGCTAGCCCGCACCCGCTCCAGCGGGTCGGATGCCCCCGGCTCGCTCAAGCCGGCGGCTGAAACCTGATGCCTGAAGCCTGAAGCCTCAAATCACCGGCGTCTCGCGGTAGGAGCCGAAGACCTCCTGGAGCGCCGAGGAGATCTCACCCACCGTCGCGTAGGCGCGGACGGCCTCGAGGATCGGGTACATCGTGTTCCCCTCTCCGCTGGCAACCTCTTTGAGCTCCTCGAGGCGCTTCTCGACGAGGGCGTTGTCCCTCCTCTCTTTGAGGGCTCTCAGACGCTCCAGCTGGCGCTCGGAGATCTCCGAGTCTACGCGGTGGATCTCCATCTCCTGTTCGTCCTGCGGCTCGTAGACGTTGACGTTGACCATGTAGCGCTTGCGCTCCTCGAGCTCGCGCTGGTAGCGCGCACTGGCCTCGGCTATCTCGCGCATCGGGAAGCCGGCCTCGATGGCCTTTATCATCCCGCCCATCTCGTCTATCTGCCTGAAGTAGTCATAGGCCTGGCGCTCGATCTCGTCCGTCAGCGCCTCGACGAAATACGACCCTCCCAACGGGTCTATCGTGTTCGTCACCCCTGTCTCCAGGGCCGCGATCTGCTGCGTCCGGACGGCGATCCTGACGGCTTCTTCGGTAGGCAGCGCCAGGGCTTCGTCCAGGGAGTTGGTGTGGAGGCTCTGCGTCCCGCCGAGCACGGCGGCGAGGGCCTCGAAGGCGGTACGGGCTACGTTGTTGTAGGGCTCCTGGGCGGTCAGGGAGACGCCGGCGGTCTGGGTGTGGAAGCGCATGCGCAGGGAACGCTCGTCCGTGGCGCCGTACCTCTCTCTCAGGACGGTGGCCCAGATGCGTCTCGCCGCGCGGAACTTGGCGATCTCCTCGAAGAAGTCTATGTGCGAGTTGAAGAAGAACGAGAAGCGCGGGGCGAAGTCGTCCACGTCCAGGCCAGCCTCGATGCCCGCCTCGACGTACGCGAAGCCGTCCGCGAGGGTGAAGGCAAGTTCCTGGGCGGCGGTGCTCCCGGCCTCGCGGATGTGGTAGCCGGAGATCGAGACTGTGTTCCACTTCGGCATGTGCTCGGTCGAGTAGACGAGCATGTCCCTGAAGACGCGCATCGAGGGCGCAGGGGGAAAGAGCCACTCCTTCTGGGCTATGTACTCCTTGAGGATGTCGTTCTGGTTCGTGCCGCCTAGAGACTCGGGCGGGACGCCCTGCTTCTCGGCGGCCACGACGTACATCGCCAGGAGCACCATCGCCGGGGCGTTAATGGTCATGGAGGTCGTGATCTCCGCCATCGGGATACCCTCGAAGAGCCGCTCCATGTCCTCCAGAGAGTCTATGGCCACGCCCTCCGTCCCCACCTCGCCCAGAGAGAGCGGCGAGTCCGAGTCCAGCCCCATCAGGGTAGGCATGTCGAAGGCGACGGAGAGGCCGTTCTGGCCGTGATCTATGAGGTACCTGAAGCGCTGGTTCGTCTCCTCGGCGTCCCCGAAGCCGGCGAACTGCCTGATGGTCCAGAGCCTGCCGCGGTACATGTTGGGGTATACGCCCCTCGTGTACGGGTACTCACCGGGATAGCCGATCTTCTCGTCGTAGGAGCCCTCGACGTCCTCGGGAGTATAGAGGGGGTTTACGGGGATGCCGGACATCGTCGAGAACTCTGCGTCGCGCTCGGGGTTCTTCGAGTAGGCTTCCTCCCAGCGCTCGCGCGCGTCCTTCCTGGTGTCCACGGTGTGCCCTCCGGTGAATCCGCTCCCTTTGCCCAGACTGTAGCATAAGCGTTGGGCGAGACCCCTGTTAGCGACGCGGAGCGGGAACGGAGCCGGTGGTTACCGAGGAGCGCAGGATCGAGGTCGAGCAACTTCTCTCGCGAGCCCGCGACTGGGCGGCGCGACGCCCCGACGTCGTGGCGGTGACCCTCGTAGGCTCGTGGGCCTACGACCGCCCCCGGATGGACTCGGACGTGGACCTGGTAGTGCTCACCGCGGACAAGCCGGCCTACCTCCGCGACGAATCCTGGGTGGTGGAGCTCGGCGGGACCCGCATCATCCGGACGCGGGACTGGGGACCCCTCTACACCGAGCGCCGGTTCATGCTCCCCTCTGGGCTGGAGGTGGAGTTCGGGATCGCGCCGCCGGAGTGGGCCTCGACGGACCCGCCGGACCCGAGTATATGCGCGCATATCCGAGACGGCGGACTGGTGGCCCTGCACGATCCCGAAGGCGTCCTTGCAGGGCTCATCGAGGCGTGCCGTAGAGACCCCTAACCATCACCCGACGACGGGCCGGGAGCCCTCGACGCCGCCGGGGGACTCCGTCACCTCCTTGAGGATGCCGCGCGAGATGACGAGGCGCTGTATCTCGCTCGTGCCCTCGTAGATCTCCGTCACCCGCGCGTCCCTGTAGTGGCGCTCTACGGGATGGTCCTTCATGTAGCCGTAGCCGCCCAGAGTCTGGACCGC
>DATACV010000425.1:0-7600 GCA_036258875.1 Rubrobacteraceae bacterium | reverse complement strand
CGAGGCCAGGAACGGCAGGCCCAAGACCCTCACCGGGGTCACCAAGAAGATCCGGACCGGCCACGGCTCGATGTACGTCACGATGAACGACGACGAGTTCGGACCCAGGGAGTGCTTCGTCATCCTCGGCAAGCCCGGCGGGACTGCCGCCGCCTTCTCCGACGCCCTGGGGCGCATGATCACGATGGCCCTCACCCACGGCGCCGACCCGCAGGAGATCGTGCACCAGCTGCGCGGCATCCAGGACGGACACCCGGCCGGGGTCGGCCCGAACGCCGTCCTCTCGGTCCCCGACGGCGTCGCCCGCGCGATGGCCGAGCACTACCTGGTCGGCGAGAGCCTGCCGGACACCCGCGAGCTCCCCATCATCGGGGCGTGCCCGGACTGCGGCAGCGGCCTGACCCGCCAGGAGGGCTGCGTCGTCTGCCACTCCTGCGGCTACTCCAAGTGTAGCTGAGCACCACCGACCACAAGCTTTCGGGGGCGGGTCACGTGGCCCGCCCCCTCTACTTTGAGGTCAGGTTACCGGTAGCAGGTCTGATCGCCATCGGAGCCCAAACCGCCCCGCTCGCGTCCCTCACGGGGTCGCGAAGAAACGGGTCAGGATCCCGGCGACCTCCTCGGGCGCGTCTTCCTGGACGAAATGGCCGGCCCTCGGGATGAGCTCGAGCCTCGAACCAGGGATCTCCTCCCGCAGCCTCGGACCCTGCGAGGGGTCGAGCCAACCGTCTTCCTCGCCCCAAATCACGAGCACGGGGACCTCGACAGAACCGAGCCGGGACCCCATCTCTCCGGTGTGCCACTCCTCGAACTGGAGGGCCTGCCGGACGAAGGCCCGCCGACCCTCCTCCCCGCGCCACGGCGCGAGGTAGGCCTCGAACGCCTCCTCGCCAAGGTCGCTGTTTGCCTCCTCCAGGTAGGCCGTGAAGAACGCCTCGAACAGGTGGTCCGGCATCCTCTCGTAGGCCTCCGCGTGCTCCAGGACGTGCCACGTGGAGGACCTCGGCTCAGTTAACCACGGGGTCAGCACCACCGGGTCCAGAACGGCGATGCGTTCGAAGGCCACGCCTTCGAGGAGGTGCGCCCGCAGCACAATGCCTCCCCCGATGTCGTGGCCCGCGATCGCCGGCCCCTCGAGCCCCCAAGCCTCGATCAGCTCGCCGAGCACGCGCGCTTGCGCCGCTATAGAGACCTCCTGGCCCTCCCCCTTCTCCGACTCGCCGTAGCCGGGGAGATCGTACACGTATACTCTGTGACGCTCGGCGAGCGCCGGCACTATGTTGCGCCACAGGTAAGATCGCACCGGCGTCCCGTGAACCAGTACGAGCGGCGAACCCTCCTGGCCAAACACCTCGTAGGCCACCTCGCCCGCCGACGTGGCTTCCCTCCGGCCGAGCCGCCAGCCGTTCTTCCCCTCTTCCAACACCTTCGCTCTCCTCTCTGCCCGTCCAGGCTTCTGGTTACCATTCATAGCTATTTACCGGTAACGTTACCGTCTTAAACATTTAGACGGTAAGATACGGGCACGCTAGAGGCGGGAGGCTGCCGGTGGGCTGGAGTGTCTGGAACAACTCGAAACCTGCGCCGGGGACCCTGGCCCTGGTGCAGGACTTCGTCAACACGAGGAACCGGTTAGAGGGGGGTGAACTCCTCGGCACAATCGAGGAGACGAACGCCACGCTGAGCGAAGGTGGGCTGATCGGGGGACAGGAGCGCCTTGGGGAGGCGGACAGGCAACGCTTGATCGCCTTCAGGGAGGGATTGAGGGGCTTGCTTCTGGCGCACACCGGCGCGCCCGAGGCCGACGTGGGGGGCCTCGACGCAATGATCGCCTCCGCCGCCTTGCGTGTGCGCTTTTTGCCGGATGGCCGTCCAGTACTCGAGCCCGCGGCCGGAGGCGGGCTGGTGGAGCGAATCATCGGCTGCCTGCTCGCGGAGGTAGTAAGGGCGGAGGGGACGTGGGGACGCCTCAAGGCGTGCCGCAATGAGGATTGTGGCTGGGCTTTCTACGACGCTTCCAAGAACCGCTCGGGTATCTGGTGCGACATGGACGTCTGCGGTGCGAGGCACAAGATGCGCGCCTACCGTCGGCGCAAGTCGGCGTCGCGATAGTCGGTCGTGGTCTAGTTCTGGTCGTCGGCGGGCTTGCGATCCAGGCTCTGATCGGCGAAAGACGCGGGGTCCTCTGAGGGCTCTATGTGGATAAAGAAGGTGCTCTGGGGGAGTACCGCGGCGAGCTCCCTCTCTATCTGCTCGGAGAGGTCGTGCCCCTTCTGCACCGTCCACTCGCCCGGCACGAGGACGTGCATCGAGATGAAGCGGCGCGGCCCCGAGGCGCGGGTGCGCAGGGCGTGGAACCGGATGCCCCGCTTTTCGTAGCGCGCGAGCACCTTCGTGATGGCCTCCCGGTCCCCGGGTGGGAGGGCGCGGTCGAGCAGGCCCTGGGCCGTGTCGCGCAGGAGGCGCACGCCCGTCCACAGGATGTTCGCGGTCACGAGGAGTGCGATCAGGGGATCCAGAACGAGCCATCCGGTGAGCTGCACGGTCACGATCCCGGCCACCACCCCGAGCGAGGTCCAGACGTCGGTGAGCAGGTGGTGCGCGTCGGCCTGGAGCGTGATGGAGCGCAGCCTCCGCCCCGCGCGCAGTATGACCAGCGCAGCGCCGCCGTTGATCGCCGAGGCGAGGACCGTTATGCCAAGCCCGAGCCCCACGTTCTGCAGGGGTTGCGGGTCTATGAGCCGATCCCAGGCCGCGAGGCCTATCCAGATCGCAGCGATCAGTATGAGCGCGCTCTCGAGGCCGCTCGAGAAGTACTCGGCCTTGTTGTGACCGAAGGCGTGCTCCTCGTCAGGTGGGCGCGCCGCGTAGATGAGGGCCCACAGCGCGGCGATCGCCGCGACCAGGTTGACTACCGACTCGGCCGCGTCCGAGAACAGGCCCACGGACCCCGTCAGCAGGTACGCCCACAGCTTGAGGCCTATGGTGATCACCGCAGCCACGATCGAGAGCACCGCGTACCGGCGCGCCGACCCGGCCAGCTCTGCGCTCTCTTTTGCCGTCACGCGCTCCCCGCTCCCGCCGAAGGCCCCAGACCGGTAGTCATAGATCTATCACCAAAGGTCTCTTGCTCCAACAGAAATCACCAGAGATGCCCTTTACCATGCGGCGCCAAAGTATACACGCCCGCCCCGCCAGGGCCCGCACCCGTCAAAGGCATGGCGAAGGGCCGGCGCAGAGAGAGATTCAATTCGTTGTGGGGGACCGGTTGAAGGGCTGGTAGAGAGTGGATACACTCAGTGGCGGAGAGGTGGCAGAGTGGTTGAATGCGGCGGTCTCGAAAACCGTTACGTCGGTAATCCCGGCGTCGGGGGTTCGAATCCCCCCCTCTCCGCGGTCAGCACGCTCCGGCTGACGCCTCCGCTTCTCAGCGTCTCAGCAGGCCGTCTCAGGACGCGACCCCTCACGCTTTCCAAATCGGTCGCGAAAGGCGCGGCAAGGAACGCCTACCAGGAAAGAAAAGCTAAGAGCCGAGAGCGAGGCCAGGCGAAGCCGGGCTGAAGCGTGCTGAAAGCCGCCGACCGCAGGGAGGCGGCGTGCTGAGATGCTGGCTTGCTACACTGCGGCCCATGGCTGCTTGGCTGTTGGAGATCTAGGCGTGCGCGAGGGTCGCAGGGCCCACGTTCGGGATGCGGTCCTGATCACGGCGGCGGTGTGGGTGCTGGTGCTCGCGCTGTGGCTGGACGTGCGGTTTGCGGGGGCGATCCTGGGGAGGATCTCGACCGACACGATGGCCATCCACGGGGACTTCGACACCTTCTGGCGGTCGGCGAGGGCGTTCTGGGAGGGGAGGGACGTCTACGCGACGGGGGCCGAGCTTCAGAACCTCAACCCGCCTTTGTGGGTGTTGCTCATCTCGCCGCTCGGGCTGCTGGAGCCGCTCGTGGCCTACCGCCTTTTCGCCCTGGTTACGCTCTTCGTGACGGTCGGGTACCTGGCCTGGATGGCGCGGGAGCTGCGGGTGCGCGCCGCGTGGGCGGTCGTAGGGGGGGTGATGTTGCTGCTCTCGTCGCCCCTACTCGCAACGCTGGCGCTCGGCCAGATCTACCCCTTCCTCGCCCTCGGGTTGGTGGCGGCGTGGATCTCGGACCGGCGCGGTAAACCCCTTCTCTCCGGCGCCGCGCTGGGACTCGTCGTGGCGCTGAAGCCCTCGCTCGTCCCCGTGCTCCTGTGGCCGCTCGTGCGGCGGCGGTGGAGGGCGGTCGCGGCGGCGGTCGCTGCCGGGGTGGCGGCGACCCTTCTCGGGGCGGTAGTGGTGGGGTTCGGGGCGACGCTCGACTGGCTGGGGCTGCTATCGGGGTCTTCGGCCAGCGCTTACTGGGACAACGCCTCGCTCCCCTCGGCGGCGGCCCGCCTGTTCACGGACAACCCGTACGTCAGGCACCTCGCCATCCTGCCTTGGACGGTGCCCGTGGCCTACGCGCTGGGGATCGCGGCTATAGTCCTCACCGCCGCGAGGGCGAGGTGGGACGCCGCAGCGGGTCTGTGGGCGCTCGTCGCAGCCTCGCTTCTGGCCTCGCCCATCGCGTGGCACAACTACCTGGTGCTGCTCGGTCCCGGCATGCTGTTGCTCCTGGCGCGCGGGTGGGTGGCTCCGGCCTTCTTGCTCCTCGCCTTGCAGGCCATCCCGGGCCAGTGGCCCCTTCTCTGGGACGAGCAGAACACGGTCGCGGCGACGCTGGCGCTCACGCTCTACGCGTGCATCCTGATCGCGCACTGGCTGGTCCTCCTGTTCGCCGTAAAGGGGTCGGCAGGCGTACCGGAGTCGGCGAAAGGCGGGTAGGGAGCCGTCCAGCTCCCGGGGGTCGAGTGGCATAATCCTCTTTCGGGTATAGAGATCCCCGTTTCCCGGCGGAAAGGCGGAAGACCATGGGAGAGACGATCAGCCAGCGCGTTGTGGACGCGCTGCCGTTTCTGGACAGGATCGCGGAAGGCGTCCAGCCGAAGGTGCAGGAGGCAGTCGAGGCGGGCGGCACGACCGCGCGCAACGTGCTCGACGGCGTCTGGTTCGAGGTGCCGCTGCACCCTGTGCTCACCGACGTCCCCATAGGTTCCTGGACCGCGGCCCTCGTCTTCGACGGGGCGGACGCCGCGACCGGCTCGAAGGCCATGAGGAACGCCGCCGACGCCTCGCTCGCGATGGGCACCCTGGCCGCCTTCGGCGCGGCGATCACCGGTATCTCGGACTGGCGCTACCTGCAAGGCGGGTCCAGGCGGATGGGGGTGGCGCACGGGCTGCTGAACACGATCGGGCTCCTCCTCAGCATCGTCTCGCTTTTCCTCCGGGCCACCGGCCGCCGCAATGCCGGGCGGCTGGCCTTCCTGGCGGGCTACTCGATCAGCGGCATGGCCGCCCACCTCGGCGGGGAGCTCACCTACCACTACGGGCTGCGCGTCGACAGGAACGTCTTCGAGCCCACCGGTCCCGACGAGTTCATCCCCGTACTGGACGAGTCCGAGCTACCCGACTCCGGCCTGCGCCGGGTCGAGGCCGGAGGAGCGGGAATCCTGCTCAGCCGCTCTTCGAGCGGCGAGGTCTGCGCCATCGCCGCCACCTGCAACCACTTCGGCGGCCCCCTCGAGGAGGGAGACCGCGAGGGGGACACCGTGGTCTGCCCCCTGCACAACTCACGCTTCGACCTGTGCAGCGGCGCGGCCATCGACGGCCCTGCCGTCTTCCCCCAGTCGCGTTACGAGACCCGGGTGCGGGACGGCAAGATCGAGGTCAAAGCCACCTCTGAGAACGTGCAGGAGAAGGTAGTATAGGCACTCAGGCTCTAGGGTTTTCAGGTGTTACCAAAGTGGCTCAAACGTTGTGCCGAGTACGCACCGATTCGGCACCGTGATGCCTCCCATAGCTACGGTCCGACAGCGGTCTAGTTAACGGAGAGCCATACATCGTCTTGCCAGCCAAAACCTAAGAACCTCAACGCCTCGAAGCTAGCTCTTCTCGAGGCTCTCCAGCGCTTCTGCGGCGGCGCGCCTGAGGCCCCTTCCGGCGTCCGTCTCGAAGACCTTCTGGAGGTCGCCGCGGGCCCTGGCGCGCTCGCCCAGGGCCGCGAGGGCGGAGGCCCTGTTGTAGTAGGCGATGCCGAGCCTGGGATCGTCTTTGATCGCCCGGTCCGCGGCTTCGAGGGCGCCGCCAGGGTCGCCGGAGGCGTCGAGGCTCGCCGCGAGGGCGGAGTGGTAGCGAGGGAGGGGACGGCGGGAGATGAGCTCCTCGTAGAGGCCGGCGGCTCTCTCGTACTCGCCCTTGCGGAACGCCATCCCGGCACGGCGCTCGTCGGGGATCACGGCCCTGGCCATGATGGCCGTCAGGACCGCGGCTCCCCCCAGGTAGACCAGGAGGACGAGGCCGTAGTTGTAGTAGGTCGCCTGCTCCATCACCAGGGGCAGGCCGGCGACGAACACGCCGGTCGAGAGGGGTGGGATCAGGCGCAGAAAGAAGTCCCGGTAAGCCCTGACGCGCAACAGGTCCCGGTTCTGGCGCGCGATGAAGTAGGTCAGGACCGCCAGGATGACGAGGGCGCCGATGGTGGGATAGAGGAGGTTCATGACTCTTCGAGCATCTTGCGAGCGTTGGTGCGGAAGCGGCGGGGGAGGTCCACCTCTAGCGCCTTATTGAGGTCCTTGACCGCCAGGCTCTTCTTCCCCATGCGCTGTCGGACGAGGGCCCTGTTGTAGTAGGCGATGCCGTACTCGGGGTCCTCTTCTATCGCCCTCGTCGAGGCTCTCACGGATTCCTCGTAGCGCTCCGAGGCCCCGAGCGCGGCGCCCAGGAAGGCATGGTTGCGCGCGAGGGGCTTCTCCTCGGCGAGCTGCTCGTAGAGCTCGGCCGCCCTCGGGTAGTCGCGACCTCGGAACGCCTTGTTCGCCCGGCGTTCCATGGAGGAGATGGAGAGGACGCTCGCGGCGACTATGCCGGCGCCCGAGACGCCCATCCAGGCGAAGATGGCCCAGCTCTCGCGGAAGGTCTGGACTATGAAGAGGCTCAGGGCCATGAGGAGCAGCACCCCGAAGGGGAGCGCCCTGCGCGCGAGCTCGCCCCACTCCTTCGCCCGGACGAGATCCCTGTTGGAGGAGTAGATGGTCTGCCACGTCAAGAAGACGAGGAGGAAGACCAGGACGATCGGTATGGCGCCCGATCCCAAGCCGTGACCCCCTACGAGCCTACCGGCGCGGGCTCGAGCCGCCGGAGCACCTCGCGCGCCGGCGAGACGAGCCGCTCGAAGCCCTCGTCGTCCAGCGCGGGGCGCGAACCCTCGGTAGAGACGGGCTCCTCCAGCTCGATCCAGCTCCTGCAACCGGCGTACGCCTCGCTGTGGGGCAACTCGACAGGCTGGGGGAGCAGGTAGGTGCGGAGGACCAGCACCGTCAGCGGCTTCTTCGGGCGCCACTTGAAGCGGCTCTCGGCGTACTCGGGGGTCCACATGTGGTGCGGGCCGATGGCTTCGAGGGACTCCGGCTCGGATATCTCGTACGCTCCGCGGACCTCGGCGAAGGAGGTGAAGCGCAGCGGCCCGTCGTCGGTGAGGTCGGG
>DATACV010000424.1:0-3534 GCA_036258875.1 Rubrobacteraceae bacterium | reverse complement strand
GTCTGCGAGATCGCAGCGGGGACCAACGAGCTGCCTCAGCACTTCGTCTACGAAGGCGAGTCGGCCGTAGCCTTCCTGGACGCCTACCCTCGGGCGTATGGCTACACCCTGGTAGCCCCCAGGGAACACCGCGAGCAGGTCGCTGCGGAGAGGATGTACCTCTACACGTTCGGGAGCAACCAGGGCGGCGCCCACGTCCACTGGCACGTCGTCCCCCTGCCGCCCGGCGTACCCTACGAGAGACAGCAGGGCGCATGGGCCGGCTGGGATGGCAGTGTGCTGACGATCCCACAGGAGGAGATGGCCTCGCTCGCCGCGCGCATAAGCGCGAAGCTGGGATGATGGCAGTCCCAGAGGCTCTCGTATTCGACGTGTTCGGCACAGTCGTGGACTGGCGCTCCTCCGTCATGCGCGAGGGCGAGGCGTTGGGCCGGGAGAAAGGCTTCGACGTGGACTGGGGCGCGTTCGCCGACGCCTGGAGAAGCCGCTACGCACCGTCCATGGACCGGGTGCGTAGAGATGAGATCCCCTGGACGAAGCTGGACGACCTCCACCGCGCCTCGCTGGAGGAGCTCCTCGTCGAGTTCGGTATCGAAGGACTTACGGAGCCGGAGAAAGAGCACTTCAACAAGGCCTGGCACCGTCTAGACCCCTGGCCCGACGCCGTCGAAGGGCTCGTCCGGCTCAAGCAGTGCTACATAATTGCGCCGCTATCGAACGGCAACGTCGCGCTCCTGACCAACATGGCCAGGCGAGCGGGGCTGCCCTGGGACCTCGTCCTCTCTGCCGAGCTCGTCCGCCACTACAAGCCGGATCGCGAGACGTACCTGATGGCACCCGAGTTGCTCGACCTCGAGCCCGGACAGGTGATGATGGTCGCCGCCCACGTAAACGACCTCCACGCCGCAAGGGAGAACGGCCTGCTCACATCCTACGTCCCCCGCCCCCGCGAGTTCGGCCCGGATAAGAACGCCGATCCTCCGGACCCCTCGTTCGACCTGGTCGCGAAAGACTTCGTCGAGCTGGCCGACAAACTCAGCGCATGAAGAAAAGTTTCAGGCTTCAGGTATCAGGCAACAGGTTTCAGGGGTTGTTGGCGGGACCGGTGTTGCGTTCGCGCAATGAAGGCCAGGGATCGAACGCCGTCAACCCCGCTCTCGGATCGGTCGAGAGTCTCCTGATGCCTGGAACCTGTTGCCTGAAGCCTCGGTTCGCGGAACGCGAACCGCGCTAGCTGACCAGGTTGGCGAGCACCATCTTGAGCAGCCTGAGGTACCGCGGCACGTCGGCCACGGAGTACGCGAGCAGGGCCGCCGACGCCGCGAGGAGCAGGACCCCGGGCACGAGTAACGGCACCCCGAAACCGAAGGATGCGGCGAGGAGGCCGCCGCCCAGAGGTCCGAGGCCGAACGCCGCCGAGGTCGCCGACGCGGCGACCCCGAAGGCCGCCCCCTGACGCTCGGGCGGTACCGCGGCGCGCACGGCGAGGTTGGCGACGGGTATGACCATGCCCAGGGCGAACGCGGCGACGAGGCGCAGCGCGAACAGCTCCCCGACGGAGGAGACGGCGGCCTGCGGCAACGAAGCCACCCCGGCTAGAGAGAGCGCGCCGACGACCGTGGTCCACACCCCCACCCGCGTGGCCAGTCGTCCTCCCACGAGGGAGCCCAGGGCGGCCGCGAGGGCGCCGGCGCCGATGAGCTGACCCGCCAGGCTCGCCACCCGCCGGGGCTCCTGCATGATGGTCTCCAGGAACCCCGGCAGGACGGGATGCGCGGCAGTTATGGAGAGGTGGACCACGAACAGGGCGAGCACGCCGGGGAAGAGCCGCCAGCCCGGCAACGTCCATTCCCCCGAAGCGTCGCCCCCGGCCGCTTCCGACCGGGAAGGCTCGGCCTCGCGCACGCCGAAGAGCACGAGGAGCCCGGAGGCCGCGAGCAGGGCCGCGGTGACCCCGAAGGAGGCCCGGATGCCCACGAGGTCCGCGAACACGCCGCCCACGAAGGGCCCCGCGGCGGAGGCGATGAAGATGAACGTCTGGAGGGTGCCTAGCCTGGAAGAGGCCCTGTCCGGCGGCGCGGTGGCGGAGACGAGCACGGTCGCGGCCGCGACCGTGCCCGTGAGCGAGCCCTGCAACAACCTGAGGAGGAGCAGCTGCCACGGCGAGGTCACGAGCCCCATCAACCCCAGCATCACCGACCCCGCCAGCGTCGCCCGCAACAGCATCTTCTTCTGCCCGTACCTGTCGCCGAGCCTGCCCCACAAAGGAGCCGCAAGGGCCATCGTCACCGCCGTGGCGGTGTTGAGGAGGCCCGCCCACGCCGCCGCGTGGCCCGCGTCCTCGACCCCGAGCCGCTGCACGTAGAGCGGCAGAAAGGGCATGACGAACATGAACCCCGTCGTAGCCGCGAGCTGCGAGACCAGCAAGACCCCGAAAGATAGCGTCCCCGCATCAGGAACCTCAGGGCGCCTCAACAGGAACCCACCGAACCGGTCCTACGAATTGTCCTCGTAAAATCGCTTTGCCAAAATGTCATGTTGTAACCAGAGCGTATCAAACAAAGGATGCTCTTCCAGGCCGGTTCGAGGCGACCATGTGATCTGGTTTACCGAGGTATCAGGCTACAGGGTTTCTGGTGCCTGAAGCCCTCTAGAGCAGGGCCCAGGCGGCGGTGGCGACGCCCAGGGCGCCGGTAAGGATGACGAGGCCGAGGCTGAGCGTTCGGAAGGCGTCTTCGGAGATCCTCTTCAGGAAGGCCGTGCCGATGGCCTTGCCGACCATTGCCGCGGGCACCAGTGCGGCTGCGAGCGGGAGGTCTCCCGGGGCTACGAGGCCGCGGGCGGGGAGGACGACGAGGGTGAGGGCGCTCATGAGGAGGAAGTAGAAGGCGCTCGTCCCGCGGAACTGGTGTTTAGGGAAGCCGCGGGAGGCGAGCAGCAAGACTATCGGGGGGCCCGCGAGCCCCGTCGAGGTCGAGAGCGCGCCGCTCGCGGAGCCCGCCACCACCGTCCCCCAGCGCGTGTCGGCCCCGGGCAACCGGACGTCCCTGAGCAAGAGCAGCGCCGAGATCACCACCACTGCCCCGACGGCCAGCCGGATGTAGGTGGGGTCGACGACCCTCAAGACCTCAGCCCCCACGACTATCCCGACGCACGCCGGCGCAAGCAGGGCGAGCGCGAGGGTGCGGTGCGCCTCCCGCCACGAGTCCCACACCACGGCCGTGTTGATCGCCACCGAGAACACCGCGGTAAGGAAGATCACCGTCTTCGGCTCGTAGACGAAGAGCAGGATCGGGGTGCTGATCAGGGCCAGCCCGAACCCGGTAGTCCCCGTGACCACCCCCGCGAACAGCGCCGCCAGCAGCGCCACCAGCAGAGCCGAGCTCAACAAGGTGACGCCCCTAACCCGATAAACCTGATGCCTGAAGCCTGAAGCCTGGCGAATCAGCGCAATACGCCGGCGTAGAGCCTCTCCCAGGCATCCATCTCCGGCGTGAAGTAGCGCACCCTCGTCTTCTTGTACTCGCGGGTGGA
>DATACV010000423.1:0-2872 GCA_036258875.1 Rubrobacteraceae bacterium | reverse complement strand
CACCAGCCGCTTGAGGGAGCCCTCCGGGTCTCTCAGGTAGACGTCGAGCAGCCGCTCCTTCTCGGGCGGGAGGGGACCGAACTGCTCCCTCTCCTCTCGCATGAGCATCCACACCTCCCTGTGCACGATCTCCGGGGGCGTAGCCCTCAGGCGTTCGAGCTCCTCCCCGAAGGTGGCGGCCGAGGCGTCGGGCGGAGGGGTGAGGAAGTCAGGGCAGTGCTTCTCCAGGCACATCGCGGCGAGGAGGGGGAAGAGGTCAGTGCCCGGCAGGACTCGCCGCGTGCGGGTGACCCACGGCGCGTGCACCGTGTCGTCTGCGCGGTGCAGCAGCACCGCGAAGCTCGTGACCGTCTCCCAGAGCGGGCTGGGAGCGAGGCGTACCTTCGTGAGGTCTTCGGTTGAGAGTGAGATGGAGATCACAGCCGCACGACGTTCCGGTTAGAGCGCTTGCATCAGTCCTCCACATTATCCCGGACCGGTGCCGGCATTTCAGCACCTTTCGCAAAAACTCGAATCGATTCGGTTAGAGCGGGCCGGTAGTTAACCTCCTCTCCAGTCGAGGCTACGCCCGTCATGCAGAGAGCCAGAGAGGAGTCGCGGCAGTGCCTAACCGGACACGATCCCGAGCTATCCAGGCGGCGCTACGTCCCGGCGGACGCGGCGGGCTCCGGAAGCGGAAAGAGCGCGAGGAAGCGCTCGACCGCCTGCCTGTCGCCCTCGATCCTCACCTCACCAGAGCGCAGCGCCTCGTCGAGCTCGCGGCCCTCGTAGATGAGCGCCACCAGCGCGCCGGGATCGCCCTCGATCACCGCGTCGGGCCCATCCGGGACCCCGCGCTCGATCTCGAAGCTACCTCCCACCACCTCGGCCCGGAAACTGTCCTCGCCGAGCCTGAGCTCGTAGCTCGCCTCGAGCCCTTCCGCGGCGGCCGGGTCGAACATCGTCCGGAGGGAGAGGACGAGCGAATCGACGCCCAGCGCGGCGTCGCGGGGCCTCAGCGGGGAACGAGAGCCCCACCGCCCGAGCCGGATGATGACCGGCTCGAGCTCCATCCCCCACTCGGTAAGCTCGTAGACCCTCGAAGCCGCCGGCGGGGGGAGCTTCCTCCGGCGCACCACCCCGGCTCCCTCCAGCTCCCTCAGGCGCTGGGCCAGTACGTTGGGGCTGACGTGCGGCAGGCCGGCCCGCAGATCCGTGAACCGCTTGGGTCCCAACACCAGCTCGCGTACCACCAGCAACGCCCACCTCTCTCCAACGAGGTCGAGTGCGTGGGCGGCGGCGCAGGCATCGTCGTACCGCCGGCGTCTCGTGTCCATGCCTCGGATTCTAACACGAGCGGTCCTTTTCGGCATTTACCTGGTACTTCCCACAGATCTGTTGGTTGTGTTTTAGGACTATCGCTGTATGCTCCGACCAGAAGATCACGAGCCGCTCGGTTAGGAGGATGGAGATGCTATTAGGGGGCAAGAACGCCGTGATCTACGGGGGCGGAGGGGCCATAGGCGGCGCCGTTGCCCGCGCCTTCGCCCGCGAGGGGGCTAAAGTCTTCCTCGCCGGCCGCACCCTCGAGAGCCTCGAGGAGGTGGCCGAGGAGATCCGCTCTGCGGGCGGGAAGGCCGAGACTGCGGAGGTCGACGCCCTCGACGAGCGGGCCGTCGATGGCTTCGTCGACGGCGTGGCCGAGGAGGCCGGGAGCATCGACGTCTCGTTCAACCTCGTCTCCTACGGGGACGTCCAGGGGACGCCGCTCGCCGAGATGGGGCTCGAAGAGTTCGAGCGGCCGGTCGTGAGGGCCGTGAGGACGCAGTTCCTTACAGCTCGGGCGGCGGCGCGGCACATGATCGGGCAGGGATCTGGGGTGATCCTCACCTTCGGCGGCTCCGGAGCCCGCGACCCCGTCCGCCACTACGCAAGCGGCGGCTTCCAGGTCTACCTCGGCGGTTTCCAGGTGGCCATGGGTGCCCTCGATGTCCTGCGCCGCCAGCTTGCGGTGGAGCTCGGTCCGCACGGCATCCGCGTGGTGACGATAAACAGCGGCGGGGTGCCGGAGACCACGCGCGAGGACTGGCGCGAGGCCATCACCCGGAGCTTCGTCGACACGAGCATGCTGGGACGGGTGGAGACACTCGAGGACGTCGGGAACGTGGCGGCCTTCGCCGCCTCCGACCTGGCCCACACCATGACCGCCACCTCCATAAACATCACGGCGGGCCGAGTCGCCGACTAGGACGAAAGCAAAGCGGGAGAACGATTCATGCTCAGGATGAACTATCTGGCGGTCGTCGTAGCGGCGGTGGCGGCGTTCGTGGCGAGCTTCGTGTGGTACGCGATATTCGGCAATGCGGTGATGGAGCTGCGTGGCGTGGACCCGGCGAGCGCGGCCGAGGCGGGAACGCCGGCTTGGGCGATGCTGTTCGTGGTGGTCCAGAGCCTCGTCGTTGCCTTCATGCTCGCGTACTTCGTCGCGCGTCTTGGCGTCGCCGACTGGAGCGGCGCCGTGCGGCTCGGTGTTCTGATCTGGGTGTTCCCTGCCATGATCCTTCTCGGCTCCGTAGTCCATGAGGACGTGCCTCTGATGCTCGCGGCCATCCATTCAGGTGACTGGCTCGTAAAGCTGCTCCTCATGAGCGTCATACTCGGCGTGTGGCGCAAAGGTAGACAGGCGGATGCCGCCGGGCGCCGTCCGGCCACGGGGACGGGTCCCCGGTGATGCATGGAGACGGGCCGGATGCAGGAGAGGGTCTCGGATCGCGCTACCTTCAATGCCAACCCGACGGACCAGGGAGGTCTCTATGAGAAAGGTGATCGCGCTGGAGCTGGTGTCGCTGGACGGCGTCATCGAGTCGCCCGAAGAGTGGGCCTTCTCCTATTC
>DATACV010000422.1:0-3008 GCA_036258875.1 Rubrobacteraceae bacterium | reverse complement strand
CTTCGCCGAGCAGGAGGTGGATGCCGAGGGGTGGCGGGGCTGTTGCGGGGGCTCGTCGCCGGAACCATTCCGTGGCGGAGGCGGTTTCGTCGACCCACGCCAGCTCCGTGAAGCCGGTGGTGGAGATCAGGGCGCGGATCTGTTCGGGGGGCTCCAGGTGACTGATCGAGGGCTCTCGCGCCCACGGGACCGGGAAGTGGATGGGGGAGACGGCTCCGGCCAGGATATCGTGCAGCGCCAGCCGCCCGCCGGGGCGCAGGACGCGGCGGGTCTCCCTGTAGAGCGTCTCCTTGTCTGCGACGTTCATCGAGCTGTGCTGCGTCCACACGACGTCGAAGCTCGCGTCCGGGTAGGGCATGTCCAGGGCGTTGGCGTGCCGGAAGGAGACGAGGTCGCCCAGGCCGGTAAGCGCGGTGAGCATCTCACCAGCGCGACAGAACTCCTCGGTGAGGTCGAGCACCTCGACCGTGCAGCCGAGCTCGCTCGCGAGGGTGCGCGCCGGGCCGCCCAGGCCGCCGCCGGCGTCGAGCACCCGCATACCGGGAGCGATGCCGGCGAGGCGCGCGAGGTCCAGGGTCGCCTTCCTGCCCTGGGTGTGGAACTGGTCAACCGGGGCCAGGTCCTTTGGTGTCAGGGCATCCTGGGCTCTGTCGACGGTACGGAGCGCCTCGAGGATTCTGGCGGACAGATCTGCGCGGCCGTAGTGTTCGCCCACGGATCGGTCGTCGCCGTTGCTCATGCTTCCCCTGGGATCGGCCTCGACACCTGGACATTCTAGAGCGTCGAGGCCGGTCGGGTCGCCGCCCCGACCGCGGTCGTGACCCTCATCATCTACGCCATCGCAGCCCTCGACCGTCCCTCTAACGGTGACCTGCGGGTAGAGCCACGAGACGACCAGAGAAACCGCCGTAACCCTCGGGTTGCGGATGTCGGCCTGGAGGGTAGTGCTCGGCGTCATCCCGGTACCCGCGGCATCTCACGCCGCGAGCCCTCAACGCGGTTACGGGTGAGCGGCGAGTTCCTGTGCTAGGCGAGAGGCCGGAGTGTCGCGTCCCCGGCGCGGAGCTCCCCTTGCGCGTCGGCGTTGCGGGAGAGGTAGCCGAGCGCCAGAACCTCCCCGTTCACCGGCAACGGTGCGACGCTGGTGACGGTGCCGACCGGCTTGCCGCTCTGGAGGATCCCGGCGCCCGGCGGAGCGGCGCCCTCGACGGCGAAGCGGTGGAGGGTCTTGTTCGGGTGGCCGCGGTAGCGCATGCGGGCTACGGTCTCCTGTCCCGGGTAGCAGCCCTTCTCGAAGCTCACGGCGCGGTCCAGGACGCCGGCCTCGGCGGGGAAGTTCTCGGGCGTGATGTCGGAGCCGAAGCGGGGTACGCAGGCCTCGACGCGCGCGGTCTCGTAGGCGCCGAGACCGACCGGGACCGCGCCGCGCCCGACGAGGTGCTCGCGCGCGGCGTCGAGCGCGTCCGCCGGACCGAGGAGGTCGTAGCCCGGGACGGGCAGCGCGACGCCAGCCGCGAGAAGGCCCGCGCCGCCAGCCTTTACGTCGGCGGTCTCGTGCTCGGCCAGCTCCGGACCGTCGAGGAGATTCCTCGCTCCCGGCCCGTAGAGGCCGAGGATCCCCCAGGGCGCGTCGCCTTCGGAGAGGTCTTCGAGGCCGGTGCGGTAGAACGGAGCGTAGCGGCCCAGCAGCTCCTTCGCGGCCGTAGCGCCCTCGGGCTCGACGGCGATCAGGACGTCGCCGCCTGTGGCCTTGAGGACGCGCAGGTCGGTCTGGATGCGGCCCTTCGGGTTGAGGAGCAGGGCGTAGACGCCGAGGTTGCCTCTCTCGGGCACCTGGTTGGTGAGGACCGAGTTCAGCAGCTCCCCGGCCTTCCCGCCGGAGAGCCGCAGGATGGTGCCGGGCAGACCAACCAGGGCGGCGCCTCCCCTCAGGGCGGCGTACTCGTCGGGGACTGAACCGGTAACGGAGCGGGTATACACCGCCTCGCCGGCCTCCGGGTGATCCCGCAGCTGAGAGGGTCTGGGAACTTCCATGCCGGTATTTTAAGCCATGGGCGGTGATATCGAAGAGGAGGTCGAAGGTGGCCAAGGTAGTGGTGCTCGACGTGGACGGAACGCTGATGGACACCAACTACCTGCACGTCGAGGCGTGGGCGCAGGCGTTCGAGGAGGTCGGGCACCGGGTGCCGAGGGTCCAGATCCACAAGCAGATCGGGAAGGGCTCGACCCTCCTGATCAAGGAGTTCGTCGAGGACGAAGAGACGGTGGAGAAGATCGAAGAGCTGCACAGCGAGCTCTACGGGGAGCTCCAGAAGCACGGCCACCCGCTGCCGGGTGCCAAAGACTTGATCTCCTCCCTGCGCGAGCGGGGCTACGAGGTCTGGTTCGTCACGAGCGCCAACGACGAGGAGCTCGAGCACCACATGAGCGAGCTGGAGGCGGAAGAAGTGATCTCCGGCGTGGTCAACTCCAGCGCCGTGGACAACTCGAAGCCCGCGCCCGACATCTTCGAGCTTGCGCTGGAGAGGGCCGGCGCCTCGCCAGACGGGACAGTGGCCGTAGGGGACGCCATCTGGGACGTCGAGGCGGCCGACGGCGCGGGAATCCGCACCGTGGCCGTCCTGACCGGCGGGGCGTTCAGCGAAGGAGAGCTCAGGGAGGCGGGCGCTGTCGAGGTCTACGAGGACTGCGCCGCCTTGCTCGAATCGGGCTTCCCGGAGTAGCCGAAACGGCGCATGCAACCAGCCCTCTCCTGTACTAAAGTGTGCGTCGCAGTCTGAAAGGGGTCGAACCGCGGGGACACCAAGCCCGGAAGCTCGAGGCGGCGCTTCGGCCGGGACCCAGAGAAGAAAGGCGGGCGCGGGCGCATGGCCCAAGGAACGGTGAAGTGGTTCAGCGACGAGAAGGGCTACGGCTTTATCTCCCCGGACGACGGGGGTGAGGATCTCTTCGTGCACCACACGGGTATAGCCGGCAGCGGCTTCAAGTCTCTCGAGGAGGGCCAGAAG
>DATACV010000421.1:0-6679 GCA_036258875.1 Rubrobacteraceae bacterium | reverse complement strand
GACCGAGACCGACCTCTTCGGGGAGCAGGCAGTGCTCTGCGGCGGTCTCACGGCGCTCCTGAAAGCGGGCTTCGACACCCTGGTCGAAGCGGGCTACCAGCCCGAGCTCGCCTACTACGAGTGCGTCAACGAGCTCAAGCTGATAGTTGACCTCATCTACGAGGGCGGGCTCGCCGGGATGCGCTACTCGATCTCCAACACCGCCGAGTACGGCGACTACACCGCAGGCCCGCGCCTCATAGACGAGAGCGTAAGAGAGAGGATGCGCGAGATCCTGGTCGATATCCAGAGCGGCAAGTTCGCCAAGGACTGGGTGCTCGAGAACGGGGCAGGAGGGGCGAGCTTCCTGGCGATGCGCCGCCGGGAGGCCGAGCTCAGGGTGGAGAAGGTCGGGGCGGAGCTGCGGGCGCTCGCCGCCGAGGGCGTCGAGGCGCCGGCCGGGAGCCCCGCGGGAGGTGAGAACAGATGAGCCGCAAAGCCTTTGCCGCCTCGGACGCCGAGTGGTGCTACCACGGCGGCGAGTTCGTGAGGCTGGGCGACGTCAGGCTATCGCCGGCGACCCACGCCCTCAACTACGGCACGGGGGTCTTCGAGGGCATCCGGGCTTACTGGAACGAGGACCGCGGGACCTTGCAGGTCCTCAAGATGCGCGAGCACTACGAGCGTTTCGAGAGGTCGTGCCGGATGCTCAGGATAGAGCTCGAGCACTCGGTGAGCGAGCTGTGCGAGATCACGCTCGAGATACTCGGGCGCAACGGCCCGCGGCAGGACACCTACATAAGGCCGCTCGCGTACAAGGCCGCCGAGTCGGTAGGGGTCAACCTGAGGGGTGAGTCGCAGCTCTCTATCTTCACGGTGCCGATGGGCAACTACGTCGAGCTCACCGGCTTGAAGGTCTGCGTCTCCAGCTGGCGGCGCACCCCCGACACCGCGATACCGGCGCGCGGCAAGCTCACCGGCTCGTACATAAACACGGCGCTCGCTGTCGACGAGGCCCAGAGGGCCGGCTACGACGACGCCATCTTCCTCACCCAGGACGGCCACGTCTCGGAGGCGAGCGCTGCCAACATCTTCCTGGTCCGCAAGGGCGCGATCGTCACGCCACCTGTCACGGCGGACATCCTGGAGGGCATAGCCCGCGACTGCGTTATGGAGCTGGCCGAGAAGGAGCTCGGTATCCCGGTCCTCGAGCGCGACGTGGACCGCACTGAGCTCTACGCAGCCGACGAGGTCTTCCTCTCCGGGACCGGCTTCCAGATAGCGCCGGTCGTCGAGGTGGACGGGAGGCCCGTGGGAACCGGCGAGGTCGGCCCGGTAGCCTCGCGGCTCCAGGAGATGTACTTCAGGGCGGCGCGTGGCGAGTGGGAGGAGTACGCCGACTGGACAGTCGCCGTCGAGGTTGCAGAGCGTACGGCGGGGTGAGATACTGCCGCCCCACGTGAAGGAGAACTACTAGACATCTTGCGCGTCTCTCGCGACATCCTACGACTAACCAGGGTGGCCTGCGGGCGAATTACCAGCCCCGGTACCTAGCCGGCCAGCGTAGCTCGCGGCCACCAGCCACAGAGCAGCACGTTTCTAACGAGTATCAAGCGTAGGAGGACGAGAGAGATGCGTCGAGTAGAGATCTTCGATACCACCTTGCGAGACGGCGAGCAGTCGCCGGGGATCTCGCTCTCCGTCGAGGAGAAGCTGGAGGTAGCCCACCAGCTCGCGCGTTTGCGCGTGGACGTCATCGAGGCGGGGTTCCCGATCACCTCGGAGGGAGACTTCGAGTCGGTCTCCCGCATCGCCGCCGAGGTGAAGGGCCCGACCATCGCCGGGCTCGCCCGCATCCACGAGCAGGACATCGAACGCGCCTGGGAGGCGGTGCAGTGGTCTTCCAGGCCCCGCATCCACACCTTCGTCGGCACGAGCGACCTGCACATCGAGCACCAGATGCGCTCGGACCGCGAGGACATCCTCAAGAGGGCCGGCGAGGCGGTCCGCTTCGCCAGGAGCCTCTGCGGGAACGTGGAGTTCTCCCCGATGGACGCTACACGTACGGACATCGGGTACCTCGCCGAGGTCGTGGCCGCCGCGGTCGAGGCGGGCGCCGACGTGGTCAACATCGCCGACACCGTCGGCTACACGACGCCTGTCGAGTTCGCGGCCTTCCTGAAGGAGCTGCAGGAGCGGGTACCAGCGCTCGCCGAGCGCGTGCTCTCCGTGCACTGCCACGACGACCTGGGGATGGCTGTCGCCAACTCGCTCGCCGGCGTCGAGGTCGGGGCGCGCCAGATCGAGGTCGCGGTCAACGGGATCGGCGAGCGGGCCGGGAATGCCTCCCTCGAAGAGGTGGTGATGGCCCTCGTCACGAGGGGCGACCACTACGGCGTCGAGGTAGGCGTCGAGACGCGCCAGCTCGCCAACACGAGCCGCCTGGTCTCGAACATGACAGGCTACGACGTCCCGCCCAACAAGGCGGTGGTCGGCCGCAACGCGTTCCTGCACGAGTCCGGGATACACCAGGACGGGGTATTGAAGGACCGCCGCACGTTCGAGATCATGACCAAGGAGGACATCGGGCTCGAGGGCACGAACATCTTCCTCGGCAAGCACTCGGGCCGCCACGCGCTCAAGGACGCCCTCGAGGAGCTCGGCTACACCCTCGAGGGGGAGCTCCTCAAGCGCGCGTTCGTGCGGTTCAAGGAGATCGCCGACCACAAGAAGACCGTGACGGCGGCCGACCTCGAGGCGATAGCCGCGGACGAGGTCGGCTCCTTCGAGGGCAAGTTCGTCCTCGAGTCGTTCCGGGTAGTCGCCGCGACCGGGCGCCAGAGCAGGGCGGCGGTGAGCATCTCGCACGCCGAGCGCGGCACCTTCGAGGCCGAGGCCGAGGGCGAGGGACCGGTGGACGCGGTCTTCCGCGCCATAGACGCCGCGACCGGGATAAAGGGCCGCCTCACGGACTTCCGCATAGACGCCGTAACCGGCGGCAAGGATGCCCTGGGAGAGGTAAGGATCTCCGTCGAGTTCGAGGGCGCCGAGTACGCCGGGCGGGGGCTCAGCCAGGACGTCGTCGAGGCCGCCGCCCGCGCCTACGTGCGGGCGGTCAACGTGTACACCGCGGGCGGGGTGAAGGCTCCGTGGGAAACGTCGCAGGTAGCGCCGTAGGGGAGCGCGCCGCCCTCCCGGGCTACGAGCGCCTGGAGGGCGCCATCCCCGTCGCCTACCCGCCGGGGCTCGGGGAGCCGGCCGCCGAGGCGCGGGACGTCCTGGAGGTGGGAGCGGCCGCGCTCTCGGAGATCCTGGACTTACGGACGCCCGAGCTGGAGGCCCTGCTCGTCGCCGACGAGGACTGGGGGCTTGCGCCGCGCGAGAACGAACGGCCCTACCCGCCAGGACTGCCTTACTTCACCCGCGCCGCGACGCCCCCCGCTCTCGTCCTCCCCGAGACCCTCTCCCCCGCCTTCCAGCCTCGCACGGCGACGACGGGGGCGCTGGTACTCTGGCACGAGCTGGCGCACGCATATCTGCTGCGCGAGCCCGTCCCCCGCACCCCCGCCTGGCTGCGGGAACTCCTGCCGCAGGCGCTCTGCGCGGCCGCCGCACGCAGGACGGGTCTGCCGCTCGAAGAGCACCTGCGAGAGACAGACCGCAACCCCGGTTTCAGCGTCCGGAGCTTCGCTGGCCGGGCTGACGCGGAGGAGCAGATGGCCTTCCAGAAGGTGCTGCTCGCGCTCGGGGACGCGGCGCTGGAGAGGTTCGGCGAGGGGTTCTTGAGGAGGCTTGCGTATTCGCTGTGGGAACAAACGGATATTGTCGGCGAAGGGCGGGCCGAGGAGCTGCTTGCCGACTCTTTAGGCCCGGGCGGCCGGGAGTGGCTGGCTTCCAGGCCGGAGTTCTAGGGGGATAGGTGCGCGACTCGTTCGACATACTGCTGCTCCCGGGCGACGGCATCGGCCCCGAGGTCGTGGGCGCCGCCAGGCGCGTCATGGACGCGGCGGCTGACCACTTCGGCGTGAGCCTCTCCTACGAGGAGCGTGAGATCGGGGCGTCCGCGATCCGGGCCGAGGGAGAGCCCGTCTCCGAGGAGACCCTGGAGGCCGCCAGGGCCTCGGACTCCGTCCTGCTCGGCGCGGTCGGCCACCCGGACTTCGACCTGGGTACGGTACGCCCCGAGTCGGGGCTCCTGAGGCTGCGCAAGTTCCTGGGGGCGTTCGCGAATTTGCGCCCCGTCGCCGCGATACCCTCGCTGCTCTCCGCCTCTACGCTCAAAGAGGAAGTATTGAAGGGGGTAGACATCCTCATCGTGCGCGAGCTCACGGGCGGCGCGTACTTCGGAGAGAAGGAGGAGGGCGAGGAGCGTGCGAGCGACCTCTCCGTCTACACGCGCGAGGAGGTCGAGCGTGTGGCGAGGGTCGCCTTCGAGGCCGCGGAGCGGCGCAAGGGAAGGGTGACGTCGGTGGACAAGGCCAACGTCATGGCGACGAGCCGTCTGTGGCGGAGCGTGGTCGAGGACGTAAAGGGCGAGTACCCCAACGTCGCCCTGGATCACGTCCTCGTCGACGCGGCGGCGATGTTCCTGATCCGGGACCCTGGGAGGTTCGACGTGATCGTGACCGAGAACCTCTTCGGCGACATCCTCTCGGACGAGGCGGCGATGCTCCCTGGCTCGATGGGGATGCTGCCCTCCGCATCTCTGGGCGAGCCTGGCACGCCCGGCATCTACGAGCCGGTCCACGGCTCGGCCCCCGACATCGCGGGGTCCGGGAGGGCGAACCCCTACGCGACGATCCTCTCGGCGGCTATGATGTTCCGCCACTCTCTGGGCCGCCCGGACGTGGCTGGGGCCATCGAGCAGGGCGTCTCGGTGGCGCTGGAGGCGCACTACCTGACCCCCGACCTGGGCGGGAAGAAGACGACGGAAGAGGTTACGGAGGCCGTGAGCAAGTGGGTAGCGGCGGGGGAAGGCGTGATATGAGCGTAAAGCTGTTCGACACCACCCTACGGGACGGGACGCAGCGCGAGGGCGTGAGCCTGACCGCCGAGGACAAGGCGCGCATAGCGCGCGAGCTCGACTCTTTAGGCATCCACTACGTCGAGGCCGGCTTCCCGGCCTCGAACCCCAAGGACCTGGAGTTCTTCGAGGGCTTCGACGCCTCCGAGCTCGGGCACGCGAGGCTCGTGGCCTTCACCCGCGCCCGCCGACCGGAGGACAGGGCGGAAGAGGACCCGGCCGTCACCTGCCTGACCAAGCTCTCCGCCCCCGTCGCTTGCATCGTCGCCAAGAGCTGGAGGCTGCACGTCGAGAAGGTCCTGAGGACGACCCCGGAGGAGAACCTCGAGTCCGTTAGGGACACGGTCGCCTACCTCGCCTCCAGCGACAAGGAGGTCATCTTCGACGCCGAGCACTACTTCGACGGCTTCCGCGACGACCCCGAGCACGCCCTGGCGGTGCTGCGGGTAGCCGCCGGGGCCGGGGCGACGACGCTCGTCCTCTGCGACACCAACGGCGGGACGCTCCCGACGGAGCTAAAGGCGATCGTCGCGCGCACGGTGCGCGAGTTCCCGGCGGTGGAGGTGGGCATCCACACCCACAACGACGCGGGGTGCGGGGTGGCGAACGCTCTGGCAGCGGTCGAGGCAGGGGCTACGCACGTGCAGGGGACCATAAACGGTGTCGGGGAGCGCACCGGCAACTGCGACCTCGTCACCACCATAGCCAATCTGCAGCTCAAGATGGGCCTGAAGGTGCTGGACGACGAACGCCTGGGGAGGCTCACCGAGACCTCCAACTACGTCGCCGAGCTCATGAACCTCACCCCCGACACGCACCGCCCCTACGTCGGCAGGAGCGCCTTCGCCCACAAGGGCGGGCTGCACGTGGACGGCATCTCGAAGGACACGCGGACCTACGAGCACGTCGCGCCCGAGAGGGTGGGGAACGTCAGGCGCACGCCGGTCGGGGAGCTCTCCGGGAAGAACTCGATCCGCACCAAAGCCGAGGAGCTGGGCCTCGAGCCCGGCGACGTCACTGCCGTCCTCTCCGCCATAAAGCAGCGGGAGTACGAGGGCTACCACTACGAGGCCGCCGACGCCTCGCTCGCGCTCCTCATCGGGCGGACCACAGGCGAAGCCAGGCCGCTCTTCGAGCTCGAGAGCTTCCGGATAATCTCCGAGAAGCGGCAGGACGGCGAGACGACGGTCGAGGCGACGATAAAGCTCTCCGTCAAGGGACAGCGCGAGATCTCGACCGCCGAGGGCAACGGTCCGGTGAACGCCCTGGACAGGGCGCTGCGACAGGCCATAGAGCCCCACTACCCCGAGCTGAAGGAGATACACCTCTCCAACTACAAGGTTCGCATCCTCGACGAGCACCGGGCGACCGCCGCCACTACCCGCGTCCTCATAGACTCGACAGACGGCAAGCGCGTCTGGGGCGCCGTGGGGGTCGGCGAGAACATCATCGAGGCCTCCTGGCAGGCGCTAGTGGACGGGCTCGAGTACGGGGTCAACAAGGGATAGCACGCCGGCTTCGCCGACTTGTCAGCACGCATCGGCCAGGCTTCGCCAGGCCTCGCTCGTCAGCACGCTTCGGACCCTACGGGTCCTCGCTTCCAGCTATGCTTTCGGCTATCGGCTTCTCCTCGCACGGACAAGCTGAGAGCCCGCGAAGCGGGCGTACTGACAAGTC
>DATACV010000420.1:0-2754 GCA_036258875.1 Rubrobacteraceae bacterium | reverse complement strand
AGCACCAGCCGCCGAACTCCGCTTTGCACCGCCAGTTCGGCGAACGAGCGCACCGCTTCCGGAGCGCCCGGTATCGCTATGTCCGGGTAGTAGGAGACGTACACAGACTCCACTCCTTCGAGCGCGGGTGCCCATGTGTCCAAGTTCTCCCAGTCGAAGGGCGGTTGGCCGGAGCGGGAGCCTACCCGCACGGGTAGTCCACGCGCCTCTAGCCTCGCCGCCACCCTTCGACCGGTCTTGCCCGTGCCGCCCAGGACCAGCGTCGTTCCCTCTCGCTCGTCCCGCGCTTCCGCTTCCCTCACGTTTCCTGTCTCCATCTTCTGCTCCTTCTTCGCGGTACACCTTATTGCTGTCGAGAACATACCGGTAGCCCGGATGGAGTGGCATCCTCCAAAGGGTGGAGTGGTGGGGTGGAGATCCACTTTTGTTCAAAGTTCTCTCCCACACCGGCGCATAACCCTCGCCCCCAACGCCTGTTGGCAGCCACGTTCCGCGATGCGCGCCGGACTGAAGGCGAGCCTCCACGGCGACTCGAGAGGTTAAGGAAATGCACTTTGACCCGGACTCTCTTGGGAGTAAGATTATGTTCGAGGAGAGACGAGTCGGAGCAGCCATCTTGCCCCAAGCGCTCGTAACGACCAAGCTGCGCGCCCCCAGGACGCGCCCGAACCTGGTGGACCGCCCACGTCTGCGCGAGGTGCTCGCCCGGAACGAGGTGTGCCCCCTGACACTCGTCTCCGCCCCGGCGGGCTTCGGCAAGACCACCCTGCTCGGCGATTGGTCGGAGCAACTCTCGAGGGACGGAAAGTCCGTAGCCTGGGTCTCCCTGGACCTCTCGGACAACGATCCGGCGCGTTTCCTGACCTACCTGGTGGGTGCGCTCCAAGAGATCGAAGAGGGGATCGGCGAGGGGGTCCTGGCCTCGCTGCGTTCGCCGCAGATGCCGCCCATCGAGGCGCTGATGGGGGTCCTGGTCAACGAGCTGGCCGAAGTCGCACACGAGATCACCGTGATCCTCGACGACTACCACCTGATCGATTCGGATCCGGTCCACGAGGCCGTCTCCTTCCTCTTGGAGCACCTGCCCGAGAACGCGCGTCTCGTCATCTCTAGTCGCGCGGACCCGCCCCTCCCCCTCGCCAGGCTCCGGGTCAGGGACCAGATGACCGAAGTGCGCGCCGCCGACCTGCGTTTCACGCCTGAGGAGGCGAGCGCCTTCCTGAACGATGTGATGGGACTCTCGCTCTCGGAGGGGGACGTCGCGGTGCTCGAAGGGGTCACGGAGGGGTGGATAGCCGCCCTGCAGCTGGCAGCCCTCTCGATGCGCGACCGCCAGGACACCTCGGGCTTCGTCGAGTCCTTCTCGGGTTCCAACCGCCACGTCCTGGACTTCCTGGCCGAGGAGGTCTTAGAGCGGCAACCCGAAGGGGTGAGGGAGTTCCTGCTCAAGACGTCCGTGCTGGAGCGCATGAGCGCCTCCCTGTGCGACTCCCTCACCAGCCGCAATGATGGGCAGCAGATGCTGGAGAGGCTGGAGCATGAGAACCTCTTCGTCATCGCACTGGACGACGAGCGACAGTGGTACCGTTACCACCACCTCTTCGCCGACGTCCTCCGTTCACGCTTACAGCGTTAACAACCCGAGAGGATCAGAGAGCTGCACCGCCGGGCGGCGGCGTGGTACGAGCGAAACGGTTGGACGTCCGAAGCAATCCGGCATGCGCTGGCAGCCCAAGATCACGATCGGGCGGCCGACCTCGTAGAGCGGGTGGCCCGGAAGATGTGGTTCCGCGGCGAGGTTATGACGCTCTTGGGCTGGCTGGAGGCGTTGCCCGAGGAAACGAGGCGCCGTCGGCCTCAGCTGTTGTTCCAGTACTCCGCGACGCTGCTGTGGGTGGGGCGGTCGGACGACGTCGAACCCCTAATGCGGGAGATAGAGCGTGCCGTCGGCCTCAGCGGGGAAGGCCGCGATGACGATCTGCGGCCGAGCGCGGACGAGACCCTCCGCCGAGTTCTCCTAGGAGGCGTCGCAGCCACCCGATCCTGGCGCGCTTACCTTGAGGGAGAGCCGCACGACGCAATCGCGCTCGCCCGGCGAGCGCTGGCGCTCCTGCCCGAGGAGGACCTGGAGCTGCGCACCTTCGCGGCCTTTCGCCTGGCAGAGGCCCACCGAACCGCCGACGACCTCGAGGCGGCGAGCGCAGCCTTAGCCGAGACCGCTGAACTCGGCCGGGCCGCCGGCCACGATTACCTGGTGCTCAGAGCAATGAGTCGCCAGGCCAAACTACAGATGGCCCGGGGGCGATTGCGCAATGCGGATCACGTTCTCCGACGTGCCATACGATTTGCTGTTGAGCGGGGCGGAGATTCGCTCCCCGCCACGGGAGAAGTGCATGTGGTCGTAGGTAAGCTGTTGTACGAGTGGGACGAGCTGGAAGCCGCGGCGCGTCGGCTGAAGGAAGGCATAAGGCTGGCCGAGCGGATGGGTCAGCTCGACACAATGGTAGACGGGTATGTCGCCCTCTCACGGCTGGAGATGGTGCAGGGCAATACGGAGAGCGCCCTGGAGAGTGCCCAGGAGGCGAACAGCCTGGCGCAACGCTCCGCCGCGGGGGAGGCGCTCGTCGAGGCAGCGGCCTGGAACGCGCGGTTGCATCTGGCCCGGAGCGACTTGACGGCAGCCGCTCTCGAGCTCGAGCGGGCCGCGGGAACGCCTGCCGTCTCGTTCTCCATAGTGCGGGAGACCGAGCAGAC
>DATACV010000419.1:0-1665 GCA_036258875.1 Rubrobacteraceae bacterium | reverse complement strand
GATCGTCGCGGCGCTCGCCTCGGCCCTCCTCGGAGACTACGAGGACTCCATAGCCATCGCGGTCATCGTCGTGCTCAACGCGGCTCTGGGCTTCGCCCAGGAGTACCGGGCCGAGAGGGCGATGGCCGCCCTGAAGCGGCTCTCCGCGCCGAGGGTGAAGGTCCGCAGGGCCGGCCACGTGCGGGAGGTCTCGGCGAGAGAGTTGGTGCCTGGAGACGTAGTGTTTCTCGAGGCAGGGAACCTGGTGCCGGCCGACGGGAGGCTTCTCGAGGCGGTAAACCTGCGGGTCGAGGAAGCCGCCCTCACCGGGGAATCCGAGCCGGTGGACAAGGAGCCCGAGGCAGTTGTCGGCGAGGACACCCCGCTCGGGGAGCGGGTCGGCATGGTCTACTCCAGCACGCTCGTCACTGGGGGAAGGGGCCTCTTCGTGGTCACCGAGACAGGCATGGCGACGGAGCTCGGCAAGATCGCGGCGATGATCCAGACCACCGGCTCGGAGCAGACCCCCCTGCAGCGGCGGCTGAACCAAGTGGGCAGGGTCCTTGCCCTCGCCGCCCTGGCCATCGTGGCCGTGGTCTTCGTCCTCGGGTTGCTGCGCGGGGAGGACCTGGAGGTCATGTTCCTGACGGCCGTGAGCCTAGCGGTAGCCGCCGTGCCCGAGGGGCTGCCGGCTGTCGTAACGATCGCCCTCGCTCTGGGCGCCCAGAGGATGCTCAGGAGGCGGGCCCTTATCCGCAAGCTGCCCGCTGTCGAAACGCTCGGCTCGGTGACGATGATCTGCTCGGACAAGACTGGCACCCTTACCGAGAACCGGATGACCGCGACGGTGCTGGACGTGGCAGGCCATACCATGGAGCTGGACGGAGGGACCTTCGCCTCCGAGCGGGGGCCGGACGGGGCTTCGAGGCCCGCGGTGGACGAGGACCCGGCGCTCGCGGTGCTCCTGGCCGGCGGTGCTTTGTGCAACGACGCCCTACTGGAGGAGGACGAGGCGGATGGGTTGCGTGCGGTGGGGGACCCTACCGAGGGTGCCCTGGTGGTGGCGGCCGCCCGCGAGGGCATGAGGAAGCCCGAGCTCGAGGCCGCGCTACCCCGCGTCGGGGAGGTCCCCTTCGACTCCGAGCGCAAGCGCATGACAACCGTGCACGAGATGGTCCCGGAAGCGCGCACCCGGATACCGGCCGCCCTGAGGCCCGTCCTGGACGGGGAGCAGTCGGGAGGTCTCTACGTGGTCTTCACCAAGGGCGCCGTGGACAGCCTGCTGGAGATCTCGAGCGAGGTCTGGGCCGACGACGGGCGGGCCGAGTCCCTGACCGAGGGATGGAAGGAGCGGATCTCGCTCGCGAACGCGCGGCTGGCCGAGAACGGTATCCGTGTGCTGGGCGTGGGCCTGAGACGCCTTCCTTCGTTCGACGGCGGTGGGGAGGAGCTCGAAGGCGACCTCACCTTCTGCGGCATGATCGGAATGATAGATCCGGCCCGGCCCAAGGTCAGAGACGCCGTCGAGACCTGCAAGAGGGCGGGCATCCGCCCGGTCATGATCACGGGCGACCACCCCCTGACCGCCAGGTACATCGCCTCCGAGCTCGGCATCGCCGACGGCGGAGCCGGGCACATCCTTACGGGACGGGACCTCGCAGCCCTTTCCGAGGAGGATCTCGATGA
>DATACV010000418.1:0-2460 GCA_036258875.1 Rubrobacteraceae bacterium | reverse complement strand
CTGATGCCTGTGGCCTGATGCCTCTAGACCGTGAAGGTGTGAGCGACGGCGCCGCCCGAGTCTAGAAGGGCGACCTGGTCCCCGGGCCCGAGGTCTAAGGCTTCCCCGCCCTCGAACGTCCCTGCCACCTGTTCTCCGTCGGCGTCCACCACGTCGGGGACGCGGCCTACCGAGACGCTCTGCTGCGGCTGGACCTCGACCGCGTCGTTGATGGTGACGCCTGGCGATTCCGGGTCAACCTGGGCGGTCTCCGGGTCGAGGACGCGCAGGGAGAAGCCCTGGAGGTTCACGGGCCTGGGGCTGCGGTTCTGCACGGTTACGTACTCGATGCCCCCACCCGTCTCGGTCAGCTCCAGCTGCTCGATGACCACGTCGATGTCGCTGGTGTTGTCCTCGACCTGTACCGAGGAGAGGTCGTAGAGCGCCTGGCTGAGCACCGGCGGCGAGACGTAACCCTGGTAGAGGTTGGTGATCACGTACCGATCCCCGCTCGGCGCGAGCATCGCAACGAAGGGCGTGAAGCCGACCCCGAGCTGGGCGGCGAGCGTTCCGTACTGGCCGCGCTCGAGGCCCTCGCTCCTCTCGGCCGTCCCAGGGTTGGCAATGTCGTAGCTGAAGAACTCGATGGTGGGGTACCGCGTGCGCAGCCGCTCCATCGCGTCGCGTACCCGCTGGTCAGCCTCCAGGCCCTGCGGGTAGCCCAGAGCGTCCTGGCCCTCCTTGTAGAACTGGACCGAGATCAAGGCCCTCCGCTGGTACGCCTCCACGAAGTCCGGGGGGACGGGCTGCTCGGTGTCGAGCATGAACGGCTCGTCGGTCACGGTCTCGGCCTGCCCGCTCCCGATCCCCGTCGTCTCGGCCCCGGTGGTCGCCGGGGTGGTAGCCGCCGGGGTGGCCGGCGGCGTCGCCGTCGTCTCGCCGCCCCCGCCCCCGCATCCCGCCAAGAGGAGGGTCGAGATCAGCGCGAGAAACAGCCCGATTCTCGCAGGCAAACCCCCGACCCTGTCTCCTCGGATAACCGTCTCCCCTGCGACCCCGCGGCAACCCGCCTGGCCCGCGCTCGAGTTCGGCGCTAACTTAGCACGCGTGCAAAAGGGGCGCAACGCGCCCTCTCCGGTCGTATGGGCTACCATTTGTGGACCGCGCGCCCGGACGGGAGACGGGCGCGGGAGCAGACGAGAGGAGAGAGGGTCTTTGCACCGAGAAGAGCGGCAGAGCAGCAACCCGTACAGGACGCACGACGCCGGCGAGCTGCGCGCGGAGAACGCCGGCGAGCGGGTCAGGCTCGCGGGGTGGGTCCACCGCCGCAGGGACCACGGCGGCCTGATCTTCATTGACCTCCGCGACCGCTGGGGGCTGACGCAGATCACCTTCGACCCCGACCGTCGCGACGTCTTCGCCGCCGCCGAGAGGCTGCGTCCCGAGTGGTCTATCTCGGTCGAGGGCGAGGTAGTCCGGCGCCCGGAGGGCAACGAGAACCCGGGGCTGCCGACCGGCGAGATCGAGGTCGAGGCGACGGACCTCCGCGTCCTCAACGAGTCCGAGACGCCGCCGTTCGAGATAGACCGCGACAGGCCCGTGGACGAGCTGCTCCGCCTCAGGTACCGCTACCTGGACCTCCGCCGCCCCCGAATGCGGGACAACATCGTCTTCAGGCACAGGGTCGTCAAGCACATGCGCGACTACCTGAGCGGTCGCGGCTTCGTCGAGATCGAGACCCCCCTCCTGACCCGCTCCTCGCCCGAGGGGGCTCGAGACTACCTCGTCCCGAGCCGGCTCTACCCGGGGCAGTTCTACGCGCTCCCGCAATCGCCCCAGCAGTTCAAGCAGCTCCTCATGGTCGCCGGCTTCGAGCGCTACTTCCAGGTCGCGAGGGCCCTGCGCGACGAGGATCAGCGCGGCGACCGGCAGCCCGAGCACACCCAGCTCGACCTTGAGATGAGCTACACGACCCAGGACGAGGTTCTCGACCTCGTCGAGGGCCTCTACGTCGAGATCGTGGAGCAACTGACCGACAAGAAGATCCTCCACAAACCCTTCCCGCGCCTCACCTACGCGGAGGCCATGGACCGCTTCGGCTCGGACAAGCCTGACATTCGCTTCGGCCTCGAGCTCGCAGATGTGAGCGAGATCGCCCGCTCCTCGGAGTTCAAGGTGTTCCGCGGAGCGGTCGAGAGCGGCGGGTCTGTGCGCGGCATCGCCGTCGGGAGCCTGGGCGACCTCTCGCGCGGGCACGTGGAGGGTGAGATCACCGACGTCGCCAGGGCGGGCGGCGCGAGGGGCCTCGCCTACCTCAAGGTCGAGGAGGAAGGGCTCTCAGGCTCCATCGCCAGGTTCTTCTCGCCAGAAGAGCAGGCCGCGCTGCGCGAGGCGCTCGCGGCCGAAACGGGCGACTACATGTTCTTCGTCGCGGATAAAGACCCTGTCGTCTTCGAGAGCCTGGGCCGCCTCCGCCTGTAC
>DATACV010000417.1:0-1588 GCA_036258875.1 Rubrobacteraceae bacterium | reverse complement strand
GTCCCGCATCTCGTCGGTGATCACCATCAGCTCGTACAGGCCGACGCGTCCACGGTAACCGCTGCCGCCGCAACGGTCGCAACCTACCGACGCATGAAAGCGACGCTCCGGCCCCGGGACGAGCTCGAAGGGGAAGTCGAGTCCGGAGAGCATCTCCCGGTCCACCTCGACGGGGCGCCTGCACCTCTCGCAGAGCCTCCGCGCAAGCCTCTGGGCGATAACGCAGTCCACCGCCGAGGAGGTAAGGAACGGCTCGACGCCCATATCGGCGAGCCTGTTGAGCGCGGCGGGAGCGTTGTTGGTATGCAGAGTGGCGAGCACGAGGTGCCCGGTGAGGGCGGCCTGTACGCCGATCCTGGCCGTCTCCTGGTCCCTTATCTCGCCGATCATCACCACGTCAGGATCACCCCGCAGTATGCTCCTCAAGCCCGAGGCGAACGTCAGGCCGGCCCTGGGGTTGACCTGGATCTGGTTTATCCCCTCGAGGCGATACTCGACAGGATCTTCGACTGTGATGATGTTCCTCTCGGGAGAGTTGAGCTCTTTCAAGGTGGCGTACAGGGTGGTGGACTTGCCTGAGCCGGTGGGTCCCGTCACGAGTATAGTGCCGTAGGGACGGCGGAAGACATCCTGGTAACGTTCGAGGTCCCTGCGCTCGAACCCCAGCGTCGTGAGGTTCAGTTGCACGCTAGCGGTGTCGAGCAGCCGCAGCACCGCCTTCTCGCCGTGGACCGTGGGCAACGTCGCGACCCGGAGGTCCACCTGCCGGTCTCCGAGGCCCGCGGCGAAGCGGCCGTCCTGGGGGAGGCGGCGCTCCGCTATGTCCAGGTTCGCGAGGACCTTCAGGCGCGCCACGACCCCGCTCTGGAGCTTGGGCGGTACGCTCGTGACCTCTCGCAGCACGCCATCCACCCGGAAGCGCACCGCCAGTTTCCGGTCGCGGGGCTCGACGTGGATGTCAGACGCCCCCTCGGAGACCGCCTGCTGCAGTATCGCGCTCACGAGCCGGATGATCGGCTTCTCGTCCGGGCCGGTCTCGGAACCGAGATCCACCTCGGCGCGCGCCTCGGCGGGGGGTTCGGCGGCGACTTCCTCGAGGAGCCGTGCCACCTGCCCGACCGCAAAGACCCTCTCGAAGGCGCGCTCGATGTCGCCCCTGGCGGCGACGGCAGGGGTAACGGGATACCCGGAGAGCATGGTCAGGTCTTCGATGGCGTAGAGGTCGGTGGGATCGCTCATGGCTACGACCAGCCGTCCGTTCTCCAATCGGAGCGGCATGACGCCGTGCCGCCTTAGTACCTTGCGGTCGACGAGGTCCACCGCTTCCCGCGCCACGTCAGCGTGGGTAAGCTCGACGTACCTCAGGCCAAACCGCCTGGCCAGAGCCCTGGCCAGGTCCGCCTCGGCGACGTAGCCCAGATCGAGAAGTATGCGCGCCAACCCGCGTGAATCCTCCCTCTGGATCAGCAACGCTTCATCCAGTTGCTGGCGCGAGATCCTGCCCTCCGAGACGAGGATCTCACCGAGCTCGCCGCCACCGGGACCCGGCCTCCCGACCCTCGGGGATCTCACGCGCCTGCCGTCCTCC
>DATACV010000416.1:0-21079 GCA_036258875.1 Rubrobacteraceae bacterium | reverse complement strand
GCGTCTGCGTGGCCGGCCCTCGGCCAGCGTGGAGGCCACCAGTGGAGCTCATCGATTTCCTTTCCAGTAACTCCTACCCTACCGCGCAGTAGGCCGACCACCGCAAGGGTACATCCGGCAGCGTCGGGCTCGCAACCGCCGTCCCGGATAGAAAAAGGAGGCCGGGCTCGCCCCCGGCCTCCGGAACGCGCGTTCGGACGTTAGCCGCCGAAGAGCGCGTTGTACGTGACTGCCCCCAGGATGCCGCCGATTATCGGGGCGACCACCGGAATCCACGAGTACCCCCAGTCCGATCCGCCCTTGCCCGCTATCGGGAGGACGGCGTGGGCGATGCGCGGTCCCATGTCGCGGGCGGGGTTGATCGCGTACCCCGTAGGACCGCCGAGCGAGAGGCCGATGCCGAGGACGAGCAGGCCGACCAGGAGCGGGTTCAGGCCCGAACCGAGCGCCGTCCCGAGCTGGCCACCAATGGCTGCCTGGTTCGCCCCGATGCCCAGCACGCCGAAGACCAGCACGAAGGTGCCGATGATCTCTGTGATGATGTTCGCCGGGGTGTTGTAGATCGCCGGCGCCGTGCAGAAGACGCCGAGCTTGAGGCCGGGGTCGGCGGTCTCCCTCCAGTGCGGCAGGTAGCTCAGCCACACGAGCACCGCGCCCGTGAAGGCGCCGAGGAACTGGGCGATGATGTAGCCAGGCACCTGCGCCCACTCGAAGGCGCCGATCGAGGCCAGCCCGATCGTGACCGCCGGGTTTATGTGCGCGCCGCTGAACTGGGCCACGCAGTAGACGGCTACGGCGACGGCTATGGCCCATCCCCAGGTGATGACGATCCAGCCCGAGTTCTCCGCCTTGGAGTTCCTGAGCAGGACCGCGGCGACCACCCCGTCACCTAGCAGGATCAGGAGCATCGTCCCGATGAACTCCGCGATGTATGCTTGCATTCTCTCCTCCCTAGAAAGGTCGACCGGCCGGCACGTCGCAAGGCGCCTCGAGGTACCCCTTCATCTCGTCGTCGAGCTTCAAGAGCGTTATGGAGAAGCCCGCCATCTCGAGCGAGGTCATGTAGTCCCCGATGTAGGGCATACGCCAGACCTGCACGCCCTCCCGCTCGAGGACGTCGGCGACGTGGGCGTAGGCGATGTAGAGCTCCATCGGGGGCGTGCCGCCCATGCCGTTGACCATCACCGCGACCTCGGAGCCCGAGAAGTCCACGGAGTCGCCGAGGATCTTCCCGAGCATCTCGTCCACGATCTGGTTGGCCGGCTCCACCTGCTTTCGCTCGACGCCGGGCTCGCCGTGGATGCCGATCCCGATCTCCATCTCGTCGTCGCCGATCTCGAAGATCGGCTCGCCGCTCTCTGGCGGGGTACAGCTGGTAAGGGCCATCCCCATCGAACGCACGTTGGAGTTGACCCTCTGGGCGAGCTCCTTTATCCCGGCGAGATCCCTGCCGTCGTCGGCGGCGGCGCCGCAGATCTTGTGCACGAAGAGGGTGCCGGCGATCCCGCGCCGCCCGCTCGTGTAGGTGGAGTCCTCTACCGCTACGTCGTCGTTGGTGACCACGTAGTCGGTCTGTATACCCTCGGCCTCGGCCAGCTCGCCCGCCATCTCGAAGTTGAGGACGTCGCCTGTGTAGTTCTTGACGACGTAGAAGACGCCCGCGCCGCCGTCCACCGCTTTGGATGCTTCGAGCATCTGCTCGGGCGTCGGGCTCGTGAACACGTTGCCCGCGCAGGCGGCGTCGAGCATCCCGGGCCCGACGTAGCCACCGTGGGTAGGCTCGTGGCCGGAACCTCCGCCGGAGACGAGGGCGACCTTGCCGGAGACGGGGGCGTCGGCCCGTACAACCACGTTGTACTCGGGGATTATCCGGATCAGGCCCGAATGGGCGAGACCCATCCCCCGGAGCATCTCGGGGACAACCTGCTCCGGGGCGTTGATGACCTTCTTCATGTTTTCCTCTCTGCTTCGGGTTCTCTCAGGCCAGCGGCGACTCGACGGCCTCCTGGGCCCAGTTCTTGGAGCGCTCGACAGCCTCCTTCCAGCGCCCGTAGAGCCTCTCCCTTTCCTCCTCGCTCATCTGCGGCTCGTAGCGGCGCCTGAGCCTCCACCGGTTCTTGAGCTCCTCGCGGTCCTCCCAGAACCCCGTGGCGAGCCCGGCGAGGTACGCGGCGCCCAGAGCGGTGGTCTCCAGGGTCTCCGGGACCTCGACCGGCGTGCCGAGGATGTCGGCCTGGAACTGCATCATCCAGCGGTTCGCGGCGGCCCCGCCGTCGGCCTTGAAGGTGGGGATGTCTATCCCCGAGTCGGCCTCCATCGCCTCGACCGCGTCGCGGGTCTGGTAGCACATGCTCTCGAGCGCCGCCCTTGCCAGGTGCGCCCTCGTCGTACCGCGGGTTATCCCGATGATCGTGCCCCTCGCGTAGGAGTCCCAGTGCGGGGCACCGAGGCCGACGAGCCCGGGGACGAAGTAGACGTCGTCGTTGGAGTCAAGGCTCCTGGCGAGCTCCTCGGTCTCGGGGGCGCTCTCGATGATCCCTAAGCCGTCCCTGAGCCACTGCACCGCGGCGCCCGTGATGAAGATGGCGCCCTCGAGGGCATACTCCACGGGCTCGTCGCCGAGGCCCCAGGCGATGGTGGTGAGCATCTGGCGCTCGCTCTTTATGGGCTCGGTGCCGGTGTTCATGAGGGCGAAGGAGCCCGTGCCGTAGGTGTTCTTGGTGAGTCCCCTCTCGAAGGCCACCTCGCCGAAGAGGGCCGCCTGCTGGTCGCCTGCCACACCGGCGACCGGAACCTCGGCGCCGAAGACCTCAGCGTCGGTGTTCCCGTAGACGTAGGAGCTCGGCCTGACCTCGGGGAGCGACTCCTTCGGGACGCCGCCGAGCATCTCCAAGAGCTCGTCGTCCCACTTGAGGTCGAAGATGTTGTACATCAGGGTACGCGAGGCGTTCGAGTAGTCGGTCACGTGCTCGCGTCCGCCGGTCAGCTTGTAGATCAGCCAGGTGTCTATGGTGCCAAGGGCTATCTCGCCGTTCTGCGCCCGCTCCTTGAGACCATCGACGTTGTTGAAGAGCCAGGCTACCTTCGAGCCCGAGAAGTAGGCGTCGATGACGAGGCCCGTCTTGTTGGCTACCATCTCGTCGTAGCCCTGCTCCGAAAGCTCACCGCAGAGGGCGGCTCCGCGCCTGTCCTGCCAGACTATGGCGTTATTAACCGGCTCGCCTGATTGGCGGTCCCACGCGACGACGGTCTCGCGCTGGTTGGTGATCCCGATCGCCGCAATGTCTTCGGGCGAGGCCCCGGCGTCCTCGAGCGCCCTCCGCATCACCCCCAGGGTGACGTCCCAGATCTCGTTAGCGTCGTGCTCGACCCAGCCGGGCCTGGGGTAGTGCTGGGTGAACTCCTCCTGCGCCTCTCCGACAGTCGCGCTGTCGTGGTTGAAGACTATTGCCCTGCTCGAAGTGGTCCCCTGGTCTATAGCCAGTACGTAGTCGCCTGCCATACCTCTCCCTTTCCATAGCTTCCCACCTGGTGCCGTGCCGGATCTCTCCCAGGCTCCACCTCCTCATGCCGAGAGCCTCGCACGAGAACAACGACCTCCGACTTGCGTCGGCCGGCCCGTGTGCTCCCGTGCGAGGCTCTCTCTTATCTCTGCGCCTGCGCGACTATGCGGTTGTGAGAGGAAACTCTACAGTCAGCCAGAAACGTAGTCAAGCGAGCTTCCAGAGCCGGTGGTCGCTCGTCGAGACGCCTACGGCGCCTGACTTGAGGATGGTTGCGGCCGTCGCGCCGTCTTTGATCAGGCCGCCAGCCAGCACCGGCTTGCTGAGGGCCGCCCGGTAGCTCTCGACTATCTCGGGGAAGGCGAGGCCGGGGAGTATCTCGACGGCGTCGGGGTCTGCCTGGCGCAGGACCTTCAGCCCCCGCTCGACGGCGCTGGTGTCTATGGCGAAGAGGCGCTGGATCGCGAGCGCACCGTTGCCCCTGGCGATCTCGACGACGTGGCGGTGCGTGGAGATCACACCGTCCACCTCCCTGGCGAGAAACCGGATGCCGCTCGGGTCGGACGCCACCCCGCCGACCATGTCCACGTTGACGCAGATGTAGGGCCTGCGGTGGGGCCTCCTTCGCACCCTCTCGAGCATCCGGAAGACGTCCCCGCCGAGCACGAAGATCGCCGCGTGGTCCCCGGCCAGAGCCCGCTCGAGGTCCTCGTCCCGCCCCCGGACCGCGGGTATCACCGGGTTGACCTTCAGCGACCGCAGAAAGCGCCCGACCTTATCGCGTCCCTTTCCCATACGCTGACTCTAGCATCTTCTATGGGACGGCGGGTTTCTCGGGCGGCTGAAGCTCGATCCGTCCTACGAGGATCACGACAGCGACCAGATATAGCGAGGCACACGTGCCGGCGGTCTACCCGGGTTCGCGATCCGGTCGTGCATCGCGCTCGTGGTCGGCGATCATGTCGTCGATCTGGCTTCGGACGGTAGCCGCCAAGGGGGAGTCGGTGTCGGGGTGCCCGGCGAGCGTGATCAGGGCCTTCCACAGCGCCCAGCCGCGGCCCCGCCGCCAGGTTGCATCGTCCAGGCGAAGAGCCGCGCGGAACGCGTCCCGGCCCTCGCCCTCGAAGAAGGTCCACGCGATCGCCAGGTCGCAGGACGGATCGCCCACCCCCGAGGTCCCGAAGTCGATGACGGCGCTCAAGCTGCCCTCCTCGACCAGCAGGTTCCCGGCGGCGACGTCGCCGTGGAACCAGACGGGCGGGCCATGCCACGCGGCCGCGAGCGCCGCTTCCCACGCAGCCGTCGCGGCGTCGGCATCGATCCTGCCGTCGAGGGCGGCGATCGCTCGCCTGGTCTCCGCGTCGTAGACCGTCAGCGGTCCGCCGCGAAAGAAGTTGTGCCGCCCGGGCCGCGGACCTCCGGCGGGGTCGATCCGCCGCAGGGCTATCAGGAATCTGGCCAGCGTTCGCGCGAACTCGACGGCATCGTCGACGCGTGCCGTAACCGCGGGCTCACCCTCGAGCCAGCGGTAGACGGACCAGGGGAAGGGGTATCCCTCGCCGGGTTCTCCCCTCGCCAGGGGGACGGGGATAGGGAGCGGGAGGAGCGGGGCGAGCCTCGGCAACCACCGGTGCTCCTTCTCCACCTGCGGCGCGTAAGGCGCGGCGCTCGGCAGTCGCACGCTCATGCTCTCACCGAGACGGAAGGTGGCGTTGTCCCACCCGTCGAGCTCGACCGGCCTGATGGGCAGGTCCGCCCACTGCGGGAACTGCGCGGCGACGAGGCTGCGCACGAGAGCCGCGTCGATGTACACCCGACCGGTGTGCATCTTGCGAGCGGGCATGAGCGTCTCCTCGAGCTGTGGTGAATCCGCGGTGCGACACGGACGATGGGCTGTTGCCCGGAGTACAGCACAACGCCGCGCCGGCCGTCAACGGATACGTCGGACGACTCGGCCGGCGCCCTCGGCCCCCGCCAGGATTATCCTGCGACCGATCCACGCGGGTGGCGTGGGAGTATACTTGAGAACCGATGGACGAGCGTACGCGTATAAGGCTGACGAAGTACTCGACCAAGGCGGGTTGAGCGTCCAAGTTCGCTCCAGGGGACCTGGAGCAAGCACTCAAGGGGCTCGCCCCGACCGCCGTGGACGGGTTCGTGAGCGGGATGGAGACCCGGGACGACGCCGGGTACGTGCCGTTCGGCGGCGGCCTGCTCCTCCAGACTGCGGACTTCTTCACCCCGATCGTCGACGACCCGTACCGTTTCGGCCAGATCGCCGCCGCCAACGCCTTCTCCGACATCTACGCGATGGGCGGCGAGCCGCTGACCGCGCTGAACCTCGTCGCCTTCCCCTGCTCGCTCGACCTCGCGATACTGCGCGAGATCCTCGCCGGCGGGCAGTCGAAGATCGAGGAGTCCGGCGCTCGTCTCTGCGGCGGCCACTCGGTGCAGGACGACGAGCCGAAGTACGGCCTCTCGGTCACGGGCTTCGTCACAGAAGAGGGGGTGGTCAGGAACGCTGGCGCCAGAGTGGGCGACGCGCTCGTGCTGACGAAGCCGCTCGGCCTGGGCATCCTGACGACGGCCCTCAAGCGAGACCTCGTCTCGGAAGAGGAGATCGAAGACGCGGTCGAGACCGCATCGCAGCTCAACAGGGGCGCTCGCGACGCTATGCGGGAGGTCCCTCCATCCGCCGCCACGGACGTCACGGGCTACGGCCTCCTCGGTCACCTCTCGGAGATGCTAGAGGGCTCCGGCGTCGGGGCGGTCGTCTACCGAGGCGGGGTGCCGGTCTTCGAACGCGCCGTGCCGCTGGCGAACGCCGGCTGCTACCCCGGCGGGCTCGAGAGCAACCGGGACTACCTAGAGGGCCGCGTGGTCGCCGACGGGGTCGCGACAGACGCCCTCCTGCCGCTCTACGACCCGCAGACCAGCGGCGGCCTCCTCGTCGCGGTGCCGCAGGAGGAGGTCTCCGAATTCCTCGGCTCGCTCCAGAGGCACGGTGCCTCCGGCGCCGTGGTCGGCGAGGTCGTCGAGGGACAAGGGGTCCGGGTGACTCCGTAGCTATCGGCTCTCAGCTTTCAGCTACTCCACCTGAAGTGGATGGTTCCGGCGATAACCTGGCACCAACCGTTAGAGACTTTAGACCTGTGGTGTGGTACTCATTTGCGCCATGACTTTCGCGATTACCAAGACCTGATGGCTGACGGCTGATAGCTGACCGCTCTAATGCAGACCATCCTCAACACGGCGCTACCGTTTTTCGCCCTGATCTTCTGCGGCTACGGGGCGGGACGCTTCAAGCTCCTCTCGGAGGCCAGCGTCACGGGCGTGAACGCCTTCGTCTTCTACTTCGCCCTGCCGGCTTTCATCTTCAACCTGCTGGCTACCTCGCCGCTGGCCGACGTCGCAAACGGGCCCTTTATAGCAGCCTACCTGGGCACCGGGCTCGTGTTGTTCGCCGCGGCCGCGGTCCTCGGGGGCTTTCTATTCAAGGTCAGCCGCAGCGAGGCGGCGCTGCAAGGCTCGGCGGCGGTGCTCGGGAACACGGGCTACATGGGCATCCCGCTCGTGGCAGCCGCCTTCGGCGACAGGGCGGCGATCCCGCTGGTGCTCGGCCTCACCCTGGAGGCCACGGTCCTCATACCGCTCACCATCATCCTCGTCGAAGCCCAGAAGGGGCGCGACGCCGGATGGTCCCGGCTCCTCGGGTCCGTGACCCGCTCCATGGTCCGCAACCCGATCATCATCGCAATCTTCGCGGGCCTGCTGGTCTCGGCGGCTAGCCTCGGCCTCCCCACCCCCGTAGACAACTTCACCGACCTCCTGGGCGACGCCGCCGGACCGTGCGCCCTCTTCGCCCTCGGCGCGACCCTCGCCGGGTTCCCCATCTCCACCGGCATAGCCGAGGTCTCCTACATGACCTTATTCAAGCTCCTCGTCCACCCCGCCGCGATGTGGTTCGCCACCACCCAGCTCTTCGACATAGACCCCCTCTGGGCAACCGTCGCCATCCTCGGCGCCTCCCTCCCCGTCGCCGCCAACGTATTTATCGTCGCCCGCCAGTACGATACCTACGTCGAGCGGGTCTCCAGCGCGATCCTGGTCTCCACCATCGTCTCCACCATCACCGTCTCGACCCTACTTACCGTCCTCTCTCCATAAAGGGGGTGCGAAAGGTTCGTGCCTTCCACGAGGCAAGGCTTCCAGGTTTTGAGGTCTTGAGGTAAGGAGGGCTCGTCGAGGCCGCAACCCGTAGCCTCAAAACCTGAGAACCTTAAAGCCTGAAAACCTGGCAACCTCCAGACACCCAACAATTCTGGACCGGTCCACGAAACCTGTACCTCCGTACAGACGAATTTCATCCTTTCGCCCGTCGCGAAAACGCCCTCCGCCTCGCATGCTGTAGAACGGGATGGTTGGCGTCCACCCCCGCAGGTGTACCCTTTGTCTAGCCGGCTGAGTAAATGTGCTGGCATAGGAGGCGGAGATGGAGAGCATAGGAACGACGATAGAGCGGGAGGTTTCGGGATGGCCTGGCGTGGAGGCCGGGCCGCACCGGTTTGGCGGGGTCGAGTTCAAGGTGAGGGGGCATGAGATCGGGCACCTGCACGGAAGCAGGTTGGCCGACCTTCCTTTCCCGGTGAGGGTGAGGAAGGAGCTCGTGGCTGAGGGCAGGGCGCAGCCGCACCACGCGTTGCCGGAGACCGGGTGGGTGAGCTATCCGATCCGGGGCGAGGAGGAAGTGGCGGGGGCTCTGGCGTTGTTCCGGCTGAACTACGAGCGGATCACGGCGCGCGGGCGCGAGGCGAAGGCGAAGAAGGCGTGATCCGGGCGCATCCGGTGAAGGCGAAGACGGGCTACGCGCCGGCGAAGTTTGCAAGGTGCACCAAGGGAAGGCGCTCGCTCGAAGGGCTCGTCGCCCGGTGCTGGGAGAGGGTTGAGGAGAGGGCTTTCGCGGGCATGAGCCTCGGGGAGCGGCGGAACCTTCGCCGGCTCCTGACGAAGGTGCGGGCCAACCTGGACTCGAACGTTCGTCGCCGGTCAAGAGGCGTATTTTCGGTCTAAGTATCTATACAACCCTGTAGGAGGGGAATGGTTTTCGAGAACGGACGTTTGAGTGATATCGGCATAGGCGGCACCCTGCGGGAGCTCTCGGCGGCCGAGACTATCGGGGTCGCGGTTTGAGCGCCGCCGGCAGGCAGGTCTCCACCCGCCTTCTCATAGCGGTGCTCATCTCGGCGGTCTTCGTCTCGGTCTTGAACAGCTCGATGGTGAACGTGGCCGTGCCCGTCATAAGGGAGGACTTCGGGGCGTCGGAGGCGCAGGTCGGCTGGGTCATAACCGGGTTCCTGCTCATGTACGCCGTGGGCATCCCGCTCTACGGGCGTGCGGCCGACGTCTTTAGCCTGCGACGCGCTTTCTGTCTGGGGCTCGTGGTGTTCGGCCTGGGTAGCCTCGTGTGCGTCCTCGCCCCCAACCTCCTGCTACTGGTCCTGGGGCGAATAGTGCAGGGCATAGGTGGCGCGGCGGTGCCGGCGCTCGCGAGCGCGTCGGTAGCGAAGTTGATGCCTCCAGGGGACCGGGGGACGGCGCTGGGGCTCATCGTCTCCAGCGTCGGCGTCGGGGCCGCGGTCGGACCGGTGGTGGGCGGCGTGCTCCAGGAGCTCGCCGGCTGGCAGTCGCTGTTCTACGGCACGCTGGCGCTCACGCTGGTCCTGCTCCCCGCCGCGTACTACGTGCTGCCGGACACCGAGCCGACCGGCGACCGCACCTTCGACGTGCCTGGAGGCATCCTTCTCGGGCTCGCAGCTGGGTTGTTCTTGTTCGGGATCACGCAGGGCCAGGGAGCGGGGTTCGGCTCGCCCACGTCGTGGGGTAGCTTCGTCGGCGCGGCGCTCGCGGGCGCGGGGTTCGCGTGGAGGATCTCGACCGCTGGGCACCCGTTCGTCTCCCCCGACCTCTTCCGCAACCGGGGGTACGTCGCGGCGGTGGTCGTCGGCTACTTCTCGATGTTCGCCAACGTCTCGTGCCTCGTACTCGTGCCGCTGCTGGTCTCGCAGGCCAATGGGCTCTCGCCGGCGGCCACGGGGCTGGTGCTGACGCCGGGGGCCGTAGCGCTCGCGATCCTCTCCCCCATAGCGGGCAGGCTCTCGGACAGGATCGGCTTCAAGACGCTCATCTACGCGGGGCTCGGGGTCATGCTCCTCTCCGTCCTGTTCATCTCTGCCTTCGCTGCCGGTGGACCGGCCTACCTGGTCGGTATCGGGATGCTCGGGGTCGGGACGGGGTTCGCGCTCACCAACTCCCCGAACGTGAACGCAGCGGCGGCCGCGCTCCCCCAGGAGGAGACGGGCGTAGGCCTCGGCATCTTCAACGGTCTCTTCTTCCTCGGTGGCGGGACCGGCCCCGCGCTGGTGGGGGCGTTCCTCGCGGCGCGGCGCGAGGCCGGCACGGGGGCAATAAACCCCCTCTACGGGCTCGACACCGCACCTTTCTCGGACGCCTTCCTGCTCCTGGTCGTAGCGCTGCTGGTCTCTCTGGCGGCCTCACCCGGCATCCGCAGCAAGATCAAGAAGAGTACCCCCAAAGGCTAGGGTAGGAGTAGACATGACGGATTATGGCAGGGAGCTGGAGTTCGGGGCGAGCGTGGCGCCGCTGGCGGAACCGCCGGGCTTCGTGAGAGGGGTAGCGGTGGCGGCGGACAGGGCGGGGTTGGACCTCATCGGGATACAGGACCATCCGTACCAGCGGCGCTTCCTGGACACGTGGACCCTCATCTCCAGCCTCGTCCCCGTGACCGAGCGGCTACGGTTCTTCCCCGACGTCGCCTGCCTGCCCCTGCGTCCCCCCGCCGTGCTCGCCAAGGCCGCAGCCAGCCTCGACGTGCTCTCCGACGGCCGGGTGGAGATGGGCCTCGGCGCGGGCGCCTTTTGGGACGCCATCGAGGCGATGGGTGGACCGAGGCGGAGTTCTGGTGAAGCTGTACGCTCCATAGAAGAAGCGATTCATGTCATGCGTCTCGTGTGGAGCCGGGAGCGGTCCGTGCGCTTCGACGGCGAGATCTACACCCTCAAGGGTCTGAAACCAGGGCCGCACCCCGCCCACGAGATAGGGATCTGGGTCGGAGCGGGGGGTCCACGGATGCTCGGTCTAACGGGACGACTCGCCAACGGCTGGGTTCCCTCGATGGGCTGGGCGACACCTGACAGGCTACCCGAGATGCACCGGCGCATCGACGAGGGAGCCGAGAAGGCGGAAAGGGAGCCGATGGAGATCCGGCGCGCCTACAACATCTCGGGCATGATCGGGGAGACGGGCGATGCCCCCCTGGTCGGTCCCCCTTCGAGGTGGGTAGAGCAGCTATCGCGCTTCGCGCTGGAGTTCGGGATGGACACCTTCATCTACTGGCCCGCAGAGGACCACGCCCGCCAGGTCGAGCTCTTCGCGGGCGAGGTCGTGCCGGGAGTGCGCGAGACGGTCGCCGCGGAACGCGGTAGATAACAGGAGGCGACCGCCGTACCAGGCGCCGAGGTAATCGTCCAGCGCCCGCGCTACCAGCTCCGGCGAACCCTCCATCGCGAAGTGTCCGACGTCTGGGATCGGCACGAGGTCCGAGTTGGGGAGCAGATCATGGAGTTTGTGGGCGAAGGCGGGGTCGAGCCACGCGTTCTCGTTGAAAGGGCTCCGCCGCCTCTGGTAGGCTGCGAGCAGGCAAGTAGCATTGCGATCTAAGAGGTGAACCCCATGCCGAAAGGAATACTCGAACGGCTGTCGGAGGGCGTGGTCCTCGGGGACGGCGGATACCTGCTCGAGCTCGAGCGGCGCGGCTACGTCCAGGCCGGGCCTTTCGTCCCGGAGGTTAGCCTGACCCGTCCGGAGGCTCTTGCCGAGCTGCACAGGGAGTTCGTGGGCGCGGGCGTAGACGTGATCCAGACGCTCACCTTCTACGCGAGCGAGGACAAGCTGGCCACGGTCGGCCTCGAGGGCCGGGTGGACGAGATGAACCGCGCCGCCACCAGGATAGCCCGCGAGGTAGCGGACGAGACCGAGAGGGACGTCCTCGTGGCCGGGAACCTCTGCGTCACCTGGTCCTACGACCCCGAGGTTCCCGCCTCCCGGGACCGCGTGAGGGAGCTATTCGACCGCCAGCTCGCCGTGATGACCGAGGAGGGCGTGGACTTCGTCATCGCCGAGACCTTCAACTGGCTGGGAGAGGCCATGATCGCCGCCGAGGCCATCAAGGCCGCGAGGCTGCCGGCGATGGTGACGATGGCCCCGGACAACGACCCGAACTCCTTCGAGGGCCACTCGCCGGGCGAGTGCGCGCGGCGCCTCGCCGACGCGGGGGTGGAGATCGTCGGCGTCAACTGCCTGCGCTCCCCGGAGCACGTGCTCCCGATCATGGAGGAGGTGCGCGACGCCACGCCGGACTCGGTCTACCTGGCGAGCCAGCCCGTCGCGTTCCACGGCCCGGCGCACCAGCCGAACTTCGTCTCGCTGCCCGAGTTCCCCTACGAGCTGGAGAAGCTCACGCTCCCGAGAACCGCCCTCGGGGACTTCGCCCTGAAGGCGCGCGACATGGGATACTCCTACATCGGCTCCTGCTGCGGCTCGGTCGCCGCCCACGTGCGGGAGATGGCGCGCGCCCTCGGCAAGTACTCGGACGAGGAGCGCGAGTGGCGCAGCCGTTCCGGCAAGGCCCAGTCCGGCTACGAGCTGCACCGGATGAGAGATAAGTGAAGACGGACTTCGAGTACGTCGTCGTCGGCTGCGGCGGCATCGGGAGCGCCGCGGCCTACTGGCTCTCCCGCGAGGCGGGCGAAGGGGTCCTCGCCCTCGAGCAGTTCCACCTCGGACACGAAAAGGGCGGCTCCGAAGACCATTCGCGCATCATCCGGCTCTCCTACCACGCCCCCGAGTACACCGCCCTCACCCCCCACACCTACGAGGCGTGGGCCGAGGTCGAGGAGGAGTCCGGTACCCGGCTCGTCATAAAGACCGGGGGCCTGGACCTCGAGCCCGTCGGAGACGTGCCGAAGTACGTGAACCAGTACGCGGGCGCGATGAGCGCCGCCGGCATCCGTTACGAGGAGCTCTCCGCGGGCGAGGTCATGCGGCGCTTCCCGCAGTTCAGGCTCGACGACGGGGTGCGCGGCGTCTACCAGGAAGACGCCGGCCTCGTGGACGCCGGCAAGGCCAACGCCACCCACGTCTCCCTCGCCCGCGCCCGCGGCGCCACTGTCCTCGACAACACCCCGGTACGAAGCGTGCGAGCCGTGGACGACGGCGTCGAGATTGCGACGGACGCTGGCACCTTCTCCGGGCGGCGTCTCGTGGTGACGGCGGGCGCGTGGACGAACAAGGTCTTGCGGCACGTCGGCGTGGAGATACCCCTCACGTGCACGCAGGAGCAGGTCACGTACTTCCGGGCGCCGGACCTCGAAGAGTTCTCCCCGGGACGGTTCCCGGTCTGGATCTGGCACGGCGGCCCCGAGAGCTCCTTCTACGGGGTACCCGTCTACGGCGAACCCGCTACCAAGGCCGGCCAGGACGTCGGCGGCGACGTCGTGAGCGTGGACAACCGCACCTTCCAGACGAACGAGCGCGTCCTGGCGAACGTGCGGCGTTTTCTCGAGCGCTACATTCCCGGCTCTGTGGGACCGGAGCTCTACACCAAGACCTGCCTCTACGACATGCCCCCCGACCGCGAGTTCGTGCTCGGCACGCTGCCGGAGCACCCCCAGATCTCCGTCTTCAACGGGGCGGGCCACGGCTTCAAGTTCGCGAGCCTCGTCGGCAAGATACTGTGCGAGCTCGCGGTTCGCGGCGAGACTTCCTACCCCATAGAGGCGTTTCGCCCCGACCGTCCCGCACTCACCGACCCGACCTACGAGCCGGCCTTCGCGATGTGAGACAGAGGAGGGCCCAGCCTTTCGCGGCTGGGCCCTCCTCGCGTTTCCCGGTTTGCCGGGGTCCTAGGTCCGACTACGCCTGCGCCCCCGACGCCTCCGGCGCCTCCGACGGCGCCCGCCCCCGCTCCTGGAGTCGGCCCTCACGGAAGAGCTGGCCGGGGTCATCTCGCTGAACTTAGCCACCTGTCTCTCACCTCCTCTTGTGCGCTTCTTGGTAGCTTGCTTCCTACGATCACTATTCTGCGCGGCGTCTCTTAGAGCGTCATTGGACGCAGGTGAGAGGTTCCTAACCTCGCCAGAGATTGGCGTACTCTAGTTTTGTTGGTCCGGCGAGCCCCGTTCGCGCGAGATGCGGGACAGCCAGGTGGGCCGCGTTCGCCGCGCCGGTGGTCCATAATGTCTCGGGGAGATCTCGAGGGGTGAGAGCGTGGCGGACGCGGCAACGAGCGTGGACCGACTGAGCCTCGAATCCGTGGTCGCCGTGGCGCGGCGCGGGGCCCGGCTCACGGTGAGCGCGGAGGCGAGGGAGCGCGTCGCGGCCTCAAGGCGCCACGTGGAGGAAATCATCGGGGAGGAGCGCCCTGTCTACGGTGTTACTACCGGATTCGGGGCGCTCGCGACGACGCACATCCCGACGCCGGAGCGGCGGGAGCTCCAGCACTCGCTCCTGCGCAGCCACGCGGCCGGGATGGGGGCGCTCGTGGAGCCGGAGGTCGTGCGGGCGATGATGGCGATCCGGGCCAAGACCCTGGCCATGGGGTTCTCTGGGGTCACCGTCGAGCTCGTCGAGGCGCTCGTCGAGATGCTGAACGCAGGCGTAACCCCGGCCGTCCCGGAGCACGGCTCGCTCGGCGCGAGCGGGGACCTCGCGCCGCTCGCCCACGTGGGGCTCTGCCTCGCGGGAGGAGGATGGGCGCACGAAGCCGGCGAGACCATCCCCGCACACCTGGCGCTGGAGAAGGCCGGCCTGAGCCCTGTGCGCCTGCAGACCAAGGAGGGGCTCGCGCTCGTCAACGGCACCGACGGCATGCTGGGGATGCTCATCCTCGCGCTGGAGGACCTCGGGTCGCGGCTCGAGACCGCCGACGTCACGACGGCGATGTCGGTCGAGGCGCTGCTGGGCACCGACCGGACCTTCCGCGAGGAGCTGCATGCAGTCAGGCCCCACCCTGGCCAGCTCGCGAGCGCCCGCAACCTGCACAAGCTTCTGCGAGGGAGCCACCTGGTGGCCTCCCACCGCGACTCGACCCACCTGGTCCAGGACGCCTACTCCCTGAGGTGCGCTCCGCAGGTCTACGGGGCGGCGCGGGACACGTGGGCGTTCGCCCGTAGAATAGCCGAGCGCGAGCTCGCCTCCACGACGGACAACCCCGTCGTGCTCCCGGACGGGAGGGTCGAGAGCACCGGTAACTTCCACGGGGAGCCGCTCGCCTTCGCCCTCGACTTCCTCGCCATCGCCGCCGCCGAGGTCGGCGCCATCACCGAGCGGCGGATAGACAGGATGCTCGACCCGGCGCGCTCGCAGGGGCTGCCCCCCTTCCTGAGCCCGCGGGCTGGCACCAACTCGGGGTTCATGCTCCCCCACTACACAGCGGCCTCGCTCGCGGAGGAGAACCGGCGCCTCGCCGCTCCCGCGAGCGTCGGCTCGCTACCAGCGTCGGCCATGCAGGAGGACCACAACTCTCTTGGGTGGAGCGCCGGACGCAAGCTCAGGCTGGTGCTAGAGAACCTGAACCGCATCCTGGCGGTCGAGGCCCTCTGCGCGGCCCAGGCCCTGGAGCTCCGCGCCCCCCTGAGACCCGGCCCCGCCACCGGCGCGGTCCTCCGCCGGGTCCGGAGTGAGGTGCCGTTCATGGATGAGGACAGGTTCCTCGCGCCCGATCTGAAGGCCGCTGAGGACCTGGTGCGCGGCGGAGAGCTGGTGCGGGCGGCCGAGGAAGCGGTGGGCCGCCTCGAGTAGAGCAGGGTCGATCCCCTCTACGAAAACTATCCGTTCGGGTGATGCACCGCCCGCGTCGCGGGCGTAAGATCGGTCCGTTGCCGAAACAGCGAAAGGAGGCGCTGAGGTGGAAGGATCCGGGGTCAGATCCGGCGCCGCCGAGCTGGTCCCGCCTGTCGGCGAGCGGGACCGCGTGCGCGGGGCGCGCGACGCGCCGTTGACGCTCGTTGAGTTCGGCGACTACGACTGCCCCTACACGGTGAGGGCGCACGCCGTGGTCAGGGGGCTGAGGCGGCGCCTCGGCGACCGGCTGCGCTTCGTCTTCCGCGCCTTCCCGCTCACCCGCATCCACGCCCACGCCCAGGCCGCGGCCGAGGCCGCCGAGGCCGCCGCAGCCCAGGGCCGCTTCTGGGAGATGCACGACCGGCTCTTTGAGGCGCGTCGCAGGCTCGGGGAGGCAGACCTCAGAGGCTACGCGGAGGAGATCGGGCTCGACGTCGGCCGGTTCGAGAGTGAGATGGAGGAGCACGCCCACGCGGGCAGGGTGCGCGAAGACCTCAGGAGCGGCCTGCGGAGCGGGGTACGCAGGACCCCGACGTTCTTCATAGACGGCCTGCGCCACGACGGCTCAGGCGGCTTCGAGACCTTGCTGGCGGCGCTGGAGGCCGCCGGGGAGGTCGAGAGCTAGCCGGGCTGGCGTGTGGGTTACACTCTCGGGGCGCCCGGAGACCCTGGAGTGAGATCCGCCGTGGTTGAGACCATCTCGCGCGAGGAGCTCGAGGAGAAGCTGGACCGGGAGAAGGATCTCGTCCTGGTCGACGTGCTGGCCGAGATGTATTATCGCCACTCGCACCTGCCGGGTGCGATCAACGTGCCGGCGAACGCGATCCGGGATCGCGCGCCCGAACTCGTGCCCGACAAGGACGCCGAGATCGTCGTCTACTGCATGGACCCGCCGTGCGAGGCTTCGGAGAGAGCCGCGCGGGAGCTGGCGGCGATGGGCTACGCGAACGTGCGGGACTTCGTCGGGGGCAAGAAGGACTGGATAGGGGCGGGTCTGCCGGCCGCGGGCAGGTACTACGAGAGGAGAAGGGAGGGGAAGCGGTGAGGCAACGCAGCGAGCCTATCCCCGAGAGCGTGCGAGACCTGCTGAAGAGCACCGCCGTCGCGCACGTCGCGACCATCGGGCCCGACGGCGAGCCGCAGAACAACCCCGTGTGGTTCGACTGGGACGGGGAGCGCGTCAGGTTCAGCCAGACCAAGACGCGCCAGAAGCTGCGCAACCTGGATCGCGACCCGCGCATAGCCCTCTCCATAGTGGACCCCGAGGATCACCTCAGGTACCTGGAGATCCGGGGCACAGTCGAGCGCGTCGAGGAGGATCCGGACCTCGAGTTCAGCAACGCGATGTCCAGGAAGTACCTCGGCGTCTACCCGTACCGGAACCACCGTCCCGGCGACGAGCGGGTGGTCGTCTTCGTGCGGCCCCAACACACTACCCACAAGGACGGGTAGCGCGTCTTGGAGCGGAGGTCCCCCACCGAAGGAGCGAGCTTCGCGGGCGGCCTCGCCGCCGTGCGGCGGGCGCTCCTTTACCTGCGCTCCTACAAGGCCGAGGCGTTCGCGGCCTTCGTCGCGCTCCTGCTGGCTTCGGGGGCCAGCCTCACGACACCGCAGCTGATCCGGATAGCCATAGACGGGGGCATAGCACCGAGACGGCTGAACGTCATCCTGCTGGCGGTCGGCGGCCTCGCCGTGGCAGCCCTCCTGCGCGGGCTGTTCACGTTCTCGCAGGGGTATCTGGCCGAGCGGGCGTCGCAGGGGGTGGCCTACGACCTGCGCAACGACCTGTTCGCGAAGATCGAACGCCTCGGGTTCGCCTATTACGACAGGGTCGAGACTGGCCAGCTAGTCACACGGCTCACCAGCGACGTCGAGCAGATACGGAGCTTCGCCGGGACCGGGGCCGTCCAGATGGCCGCGGCGGTCGTGTTGCTCCTCGGCACCACGACGCTCCTGATCCTCCTGGATTGGCAGCTGGCGCTGCTGGCGCTCTCGATAGTGCCGGCTATCTTCGTGCTCCTGTTCCGCTTCGTGCGCCGGATCGGGCCGCTCTTCAGGGCGGTGCAGCAGACGCTCGGGCGTCTGAACTCCGTCTTGCAGGAGGACCTGGCTGGTACACGCGTGATCCGGACCTTCGTCCGCGAGGAACACGAGGTCGCGCGCTACCGCTCGGTCAACGACGAGCTCCTGGGCAAGAACCTCCAGACCGTGCGCGCCTTCTCCAACAACTTCCCGCTAGTCTTCTTGCTCGCGAACCTGGGGACCCTGATCATCGTCCTCTTCGGGGGGTTGCAGGTGATCGGGGGCCGCCTCACCATCGGGGAGCTCGTCGCCTTCAACACCTATCTCGGCTTCCTGCTCTTCCCGATCTTCACCATCGGCTTCCTCGCCGCGGGCATCTCGCGCGCCGGGGCCTCCTCCTTGCGCGTCTTCGAGGTCCTCGACGCGCCGCTCGGGGTCGAGGACGCCCCAGCCGCAGTCCCCCTCCCCCCCATCCGGTGCCGCGTCGAGTTCGACGGCGTGCGCTTCCGCTACCCCGGCGACGAGCGCGAGATCCTGCGCGGCGTGAGCTTCGCCGCCGAGCCGGGACAGACCGTGGCGATCCTCGGCACCACCGGCTCCGGGAAGACCACGCTGGTGAACCTGATCCCCCGCTTCTACGACGTTACCGCCGGCAGCGTGCGCCTCGACGGCCACGACGTGCGAGACGTTACGCTCGCGAGCCTGAGGGGCCAGATCGGGTTGGTCATGCAGTCTTCGCTGCTCTTCTCCGGCCCCGTGCGCGACAACATCGCCTACGGCAAGCCGGACGCAACGCAGGAGGCGATCGAGAGGGCGGCGCGGGCCGCGCAGGCGCACGGCTTCATCCGGGACCTCCCCCAGGGCTACGACACCGTTGTCGGCGAGCGGGGCCTCGGCCTCTCCGGGGGCCAGCGCCAGCGCATCGCCATAGCGCGGGCCCTGCTCATAGACCCGAGGCTTCTCATCCTCGACGACAGCACCTCCGCGGTCGACGCCGAGACCGAGGCGGCGATCCAGGAGTCACTCGACAGGCTGATGCGCGAGGGCCACCGCACCGTCTTCGTCATCGCCCAGAGGATCTCGACCGTGCGCGACGCCGACCTCATACTGGTCCTGGACGAGGGCGGCATCGCCGCGATGGGCACCCACGATGAGCTCCTTGGCACGAGCGAGCTCTACAACGAGATCCTCGGCTCCCAGGTGCTCACAGAGCCCGTCGCCGCCGACGGCACCCGGGGCGAGCTACCCTCCGCGGACGGGAGAGGGTAGGCGTGGGGATGCGGAGCATCGAGTCCATGGCCCGCGCCCCCCAGGAGCGCGCCGAGAACAGGGGGGCGACGGCGCGGCGGCTACTCGGCGAGCTGCGGCCCTACGGGCGCCCGCTGGCCCTCGCCTTCGCGTTCGTGGTGGTCGGGGCGCTCACGCAGGCTGCCGGCCCGTGGCTGATCGGGCGCGCCATAGACCGCAACATCCTGGGCGACGATCCCGCGGGCCTGTACCGGACGATGGCGCTGCTCTTCCTGGTCTACGTGGCCGGCACCATCGCGCCGCGTGGCCAGATCCGGCAGGTCGGCACGGTCGGGCAGAGCGTCCTCGCCTCCCTGCGGGAGCGGATCTTCGAGCGGCTGCAGCGCCTCCCCCTCCGCTTCTTCGACCGCCGTCCCGTGGGAGACCTCATGAGCCGGGTGACCAACGACGTGGATACGCTGAACCAGCTCCTCTCGCAGGGGCTCTCCCAGCTTCTGGGCTCGCTGCTGGGCCTCGTCGGGATCGTGGTGGCCATGCTCGTCCTCGACTGGCGGCTGGCTCTGGTGTGCTTCTCGATCATCCCTGTCATGCTCCTCACCAACGTCCTCTTCGCGCGCCGGGCGCGGCTGGCCTTCCGGACAACGCGCGAGACGGTCGGCGACGTCACGGCCGGCTTGCAGGAGGAGATAATCGGGGTGCGCGAGGCGCAGGCGTTCAACCGCACCGAGGCTAACATCGAGCGCTTCCGGGAGCGCAACGAAGCGAACCGGGCTGCCAACGTGCAGGCCGTGGCTATCACCGCGGCGTTCGCCCCCGCCATAGACGTGCTCTCCACCCTCGCCACGGCGGTCGTCATCGGCTACGGCGGCTACCTCGTCGTCACGGGGTCGCTGACGGTCGGGCTGTTGACGGCGTTCCTGATCTACGTCCAGCAGTTCTTCCGCCCGGTGCAACTCGCCTCCCAGGTCTACACGCAGGCCCAGGCGGCGCTCGCCGGGGCCGAGCGCATCTTCAGCATCCTCGACGAGGAGCCGGAGCCTCCCGACCCGCCGGACGCCGGTCGGCTCGGGGAGGTCGAGGGCCGCATCGAGTTCGAGAGCGTGAGCTTCGCCTACGAGCCTGGGCGCCTGGTGCTCCTGGACGTCAGCTTCGAGGTCGAGCCGGGGCGGACCGTCGCGCTCGTCGGGCCCACCGGCGCTGGCAAGACCACGATAGCCAACCTGATCCCCCGCTTCTACGACGTTACCGGAGGCAGCGTGCGCGTGGACGGCCGCGACGTGCGCGAGATCGAGCGTCGCAGCCTCCGGCGCCACATAGCGACCGTCCTCCAGGAGCCTTTCCTGTTCTCCGGGACGGTCGCCGAGAACATCGGCTACGGCCGAGCTGGCGCTTCGCGCGAGGAGATCGAAGCCGCGGCCCGCGCCGTGAGCGCCCACGACTTCATCCGCGCCCTGCCGCAGGGCTACGAGACCCCGCTGGGCACGGGAGGCGGGACGCTGAGCGGGGGCCAGCGCCAGCTCGTCTCCTTCGCGCGGGCCGTGCTCGCGGACCCGCGCATCCTCATATTGGACGAGGCGACGAGCAACATAGACACCCGCACCGAGGCGCTCATCCAGGAGGCGCTGGGCACGCTCATGAAGGGCAGGACGAGCGTCGTGATCGCCCACCGCCTGAGCACGATCCGGAACGCGGATCTGATCCTAGTGGTGGAGGAGGGACGGATCGCGGAGCGCGGCACGCACGCCTCGCTGCTGGCGACTGGCGGGCTCTACGCGGACCTCTACCGGCGGCAGTTCCGCGAGCCGGCGGCGGCGCGCGGCGGTTGAGCGTGCATCGGGCGGCCGGCGACGTTGGTGGTATTCTGGGATCGGCGTGGAGACATGAGAGGAGCTTGATATGAGCGTGTTCCCGACGAGGATCCTGCTGGCCACCGACGGCTCCGAGGACGCTGCGCGGGCGACCGAGGCCGCCGCCGACCTCGCAAACAGGACGGGCTCGGAGCTGCACGTCGCCCACGTGTGGCACGACGTGCCCGGCCCCTACCGCCACGGGTTCGTCAAGCGCGAACTCCACCGCCAGGGGCAGGAGATCCTGGACGCAGAGGTAAGGAACATAGAAGAGCGTGGAGTTAGCGTCACCCAGGCACACCTGCGTGAAGGACGTACTTCAGACGAGGTCATCGCCTTGAGCGAGGAGCTGGGGGTCGGGCTGCTCGTGGTGGGGAGCCGAGGCATGGGCACGGTCAAGCGCATCCTGATCGGGAGCCACTCCGAGGAGATCGTGCACCACGCCCACGTCCCCGTGCTCGTGGTGCGGCGCGGGGACGCCGCCTGGCCGCCGGAGCGCGTGGTCGTCGGGGAGGACTTCTCGGACGACGCCCGAAGGGC
>DATACV010000415.1:0-3493 GCA_036258875.1 Rubrobacteraceae bacterium | reverse complement strand
GGCCAGCCTCGCCTGCGCGTAGACGTAGGGCATGAGCCGGTAGCGGAGCTCCACGATGCGCCTGAAGTCGTCGGTGAACCCCTCGCCGTACTCCCACGGCTCGGTCGGGGGAGCGCCGTGGCAGCGGGCGTGGGAGCATAGTACGCCGAAGGCCAGCCAGCGACGGTAGAGGTCCTCGGGGCTCGGGTAGGCGAACCCCCCGATGAAGTGGCTCCAGAAGGAGAACCCGCACAGGCCAAGGCAGAGGCCGCCGCGCAGGGTCCCGGCCATCGCGCCGTCGGTGTTCTCCGCGTCGCCGCCCCAGTGGAGCGGGTAGCGCTGGCTGCCCGCCCAGGCGCTGCGGGCGTAGATCACGCCGTCTCCGGCAACCTCTTCGGTGACTTCGGCGACCGCCTTGTTGTAGCGTAGAGGGTAGAGGTTGTGCTCCTGGAAGGAGCTGCGCCTGCCGTGGTAGATGCCGGAGAGGGGGGCTGCCTCCCCGAAGTCCGCCGTGAAGATACCGACCCCCATCCGGAGCAGGCCGGCGAGCTTCCGCTGGTACCACGCGACGGCCTCCTCGTTGCTCAGGTCGAGGATGGCGTCGTCGACCGGGGGCTTGCCGTTCGCGCTCAGGACGGCATAGCCCTTCTCAATGATCTCCCCGTGCAGCTCGTTGTTCGGGTTGAAGTACGGGAGCTGCCAGAGGCTCACCCTGAAGCCTTCCTCCCTCAGGTCGGAGAGCATCTGCTCGGGGTCGGGGAAGCGCGAGGGGGAGAACTCGAAGTCGCAGCGGTGGGGGACCTCGGTCCAGTCGGTGTCGAGGTGGATGACGTCGCAGGGGATCCTGTGCTCGCGCAGCTTCCTCGCGACCTCGCGGGTCTCTTTCCCGGAGGAGTAGCTCTCGCGGCCCATCCAGAGCCCGAAGGTCCAGAGGGGCGGGGTAGGGGCGCGGCCGGTGAGGGCTGTATATTCGGAGAGGATCTCCTTCGGGGAGCCGAGAAAGAAGAAGGTGTCGAGCGTGTCGTCTCCGAGGTAGATCACGTTCGCCCCGGCGTACGAGCCGCCGAGGTCGAGGGTCAGGGGGGAGCTGGTGTGGACGAACATCCCGTAGCCCCGGCTGCTCAGGAAGAAGGGCGCGGGCTTGTACATATCGGGGGTCTGGGCGCCGTAGGCGTCGTAGGTCCACAAGGGGAGCCTCTGGCCGCGCTTGTCGAGGCGCGTGAAGGACTCGCCGCAGCCGAATAGCTTCTCGTCGGGGGAGAGGGTGAAGGTGGCCGCGATGTGCCTGCGCAGGTTCGAGGCGTTGCGCACGAAGCACAGGGGCGTGGGCCTCGTGTTGACCACGCCCCTCGTGTCGGCGAGGTTCCAGGTGCGGGTCAGCAGCTCCCCTGCGGCGTTCCTGAACTCGAAGCGCACGGGGTCGGTGTTGACGGTTACCGAGCCGTGCGGGCCGGAGTAGGTGGTCGAGGCCTCGTCGCCGCTCGCCTCCCAGGAGTCGTCGGTGGGCGGGTCCGCGGCGAGCATGAGCGAGGGTTCGTCGAGGGGTGGGCTCTTCGGCCGCGCGTCGAGACGCAGGCGGGCGGTCCGCGGGGTGACGAAGGAGAGGGAGAAGGGAAGCGGCTGGTCGTCCTCGTACTCGCCGGGCGGGAGGTCCTCCCAGACCTTGTAGTCCTCGAGCTGGAGCGTGAGCTGGTGGTAGGAGACGCGCTGCATGAGGGATCGGCCCTTCCACAGTATCTCTCCCGAGGCGGCGCGCGGGTCGAACCGGAGGACCTTCGAGCCGACGAAGAAGTGGTTCTCCTGGCGGGCGAACTCCTCGCTCACGTCTATCGGCTCGTTCTGAAAAAGGACCCCGTACTCTCCCATCCGCGCCCCCTCGCGCTCGCCTCTCTCACCGCGCGTAAGAATTCCATGTTGCGCGGGTGGGATCAAGCACGCCCCGGGGTGGTCAGCGTGTTAGCGACGGCGCGAACGAGGGTATCTCCCTGAAAGAGGGTCAGCGGCGGGGGAGAGGACCACCGTGATAGAGATGCTGGACCACACAGCCGACGTGGGGTTCGAGCTCTCGGCCCCGACGCTCGGGGGCCTCTTCGAGGAGGCCCGCCGCGCCCTGCTCCTGGTCGCCTTCGAGCGTCCCCCCGAAGACGGCCCAGAGGAGCGGGAGGTCAGGCTCTCCGCCCCCGACCGCGAGACCCTCCTCGTGCGCTGGCTGAACGAGCTGGTCTACCTCGTCCAGGATGCGGGCTTCGTCCCGGCGCGCGCCGGGCTCGAGGTCGGGGAGACGAGCGCAGAAGAACACGCCCTCGAGGCGCGGCTGGCCGGCGCGCCGCTGCTGCTCGAGGAGTACGGGTGGCAGGGTGAGATCAAGAGCGCCACCTTCCACGGTCTGGAGGTGCGCCTCGAAGACGGTGGCTGGCGCGCGCGCGTGATACTGGATGTCTGATCCGCTGGAGAGAACATGAACTTCGAGCGACTTGGTCAGTACAAATACCGCATACCGCGCGAGGGCAAGATGGAGGTGGACGCGGCGTTCTACGCCTCGAGTACGATCCTCGCCGACCTCGAGACCGAGGATTACGCCTCCCTCAGGCAGCTCACGAACGTCGCGACGCTCCCCGGCATCGTCGAGCCCGCGCTCACCATGCCCGACATCCACTGGGGCTACGGCTTCCCCATAGGAGGGGTCGCGGCGTTCGACCCGGAGCGGGGTGGCGTGGTGAGCCCCGGCGGCGTGGGTTTCGATATCAACTGCGGCGTGAGGCTCCTGACCTCGGAGATCGAACGCCCCGAGCTGGAACGGCGCAAGGAGCGGCTGGCCGACGCGCTCTTCGAGGCGGTCCCTTCTGGGATGGGAAGGGGCCGCAAGGACTTCCGGATGAGCCGGGGCGAGCTCGAGAAGACCCTGGTCGAGGGTCCCACCCCGCTCGTCGAGAGGGGGTTCGGGGAGGCGGAGGACCTCGGGCGTATCGAGTCCGGCGGGAAGCTCTCGAACGCGGACCCCGGGTCTGTCTCGCCGCGGGCCTACGAGAGGGGTCTTCCGCAGCTCGGCACCCTCGGCTCCGGCAACCACTTCCTCGAGGTGCAGTACGTGGACGAGGTCTACGACCGGGAGGCGGCCGAGGCGTTCGGGCTCCGCGAGGGCCTCGTAACCGTCCTGATCCACTCCGGCTCCAGGGGGCTGGGGCACCAGGTCTGCACCGACTACGTAGAGCGCTTTCTTGAAGCGGCCCCGCGCTACGGCATCGAGCTCGTGGACAGGCAGCTCGCCGCGGCCCCCGTGCAGAGCCCTGAGGGTGAGAGGTACCTGGGTGCGATGTCCGCCGCGGCGAACTTCGCCTTCGCCAACCGCCAGCTCATAGCCCACTTCGTCCGTGAGGCCTTCCGGAAGGCGGGGTTCGGGCAGAGTCTGCGGCTGCTCTACGACCTCGCGCACAACAACGCCAAGTTCGAGGAGCACGGGGGAAAGAGGGTCCTGGTCCACCGCAAGGGGGCCACCAGGGCGTTCGGTCCCGGC
>DATACV010000414.1:0-4911 GCA_036258875.1 Rubrobacteraceae bacterium | reverse complement strand
CCGACCGCAGCCGCGCCAGCCGGGGGAGACTCCCTGGATCTGCTCTCCGCCGTGGGGGCGCCGGCGCTGGGCCAGGTTCTGCCCGCCGCCGTAGGGCTCGTCCTGGGGCTTTTGATCGGCCACCTGCTTGGAGCGCACAGGACGTCGCGGGTCTACCGGGAAGCCCTGAAACTGGCCGCCGAACTGCGGAAGCAGGGTACGTAAAACTCGCCTAGAGCGATTTGCGGATTCTAGGAGCTATCGGAAGAGGTTTCTAGGTTCTCAGGCTTCCAGGTTCTTAGGTTCTTAGGGGTGGCTGGCGGCGGGGGCTTCCGACTCCCCGACCCTCAAGACCTCAATGCCTAAAAGCCTTGCCCCGCTACAAGGGGCATCCATTTCGCAAACCGCTCTAGGCTACCGCGCTTGCCTGCGCCGGTTCCTGGTCTTCGGGAGGCTCGACGAGGCGCAGGTAGGCGAGCGTCCAGTAGGCGTGGTTGAAGGCGCCCAGAGCGCCGGAAAGCACGAACACGGGCACCAGGAAGAGGAGGCCGCCGACGACGCCGGCGACGATCCCAGCCGTCACGCGCTCGGTCGCGAAGAGGGCTATAGCGGGGCCGAGGAATATCGCCCCGAAGATGAGCAGCGCGACGAGCGTCGCTATCCCGAGGCCAAGCATGACGGCCAGCTGCAGGAGCCACACGAGCAGGCTGCGCCCGATGTTGCGGCGGAAGAGCCCGAAGCCGCCCGCGATGGACTCCAGGATGCGCCTGCGGCTCACGACCAGCTCCCGCAGGGCGAACTGGTTGATGATGGCGAAGGGGAGGAAGACGACCAGGAAGACCACGAAGGCGATCAGGACGCCGAGCACCACGGCGAGGACCCGCAGCCCCGTGGAGTCCGAGAGGGAGAAGACGGCGATCCCGCCGAGCACCAGGGGGAGGACTATCAGGAGCGCGAGGCCAAGCGCCATGAGGAGGAACAACACCTTGAGCCCGAGCACACGCCAGAAGTTCGAGGTCCCGGTCCTGAAGGCGGAACCGAACCGGCGCGTCTCCCCGCCGTGCAGCGCGGCGACGCTCTCGGCGAGGGCGCCGTGCGAGACCATCGAGAGCACGAGGAAGACGATCGCCAGCACCACGACTACCGAGATCACGACGGTGAGGAACAGGGCGAGGTTCTCTGAGATCCAACGCAAAGGACCCGCGCTCGGACCGAACGGGATCTGTCCCTGCTGGCCGCCGAAGTTGCCGGGGAAGTTGAAGGAGCCGCCCGCCCCCGCCACGAAGAACCCGAAGAACCACAGAAAGCGGTTGCGCCAGGTGAGCCGGAACGCCTCGGAAAGCAGTTCGCCGTAGTTCACGGTCGGGTCGTCCCTCCTTCGGTCGTCAGTCGCAGGTAGGCGAGCGTCCAGTACGAGTGGTTGAAGGTGCCGAGGACGGCCAGGGCCACGACGAGGAGCGGCACCACGATCAGGCCCGCCACCACGCCAGCCGCGATCGCGGCGGTGGTGAGCTCCGCGAATGCCAGGAGTATCGTGGGCAAGAAGACCAAGAGCCCGACGATCACGAGCGCGATCAGGAGCGCTATACCGGCCGCGAGCATGAGGCCGAGCTGGATCAGCCACACCAGGAGCCCCCGACCTATGTTACGCCGGAAAAGCCGGTAGCCGCTCGCGACGGACGCAAGAACGCCCCTCCCGCGCAAGACCAGCTCGCGCCGGGCGAACTGCCTGACTATGGCGAGCAGGACGAAGACGACGATCAACAGAGCGATCGCGACGAGAACTGCCAGGATGACGGCGATCACCCGCAGCGATGTCGAGTCCGTGGCGAACGCGCCGGCAACCAGGAGCGCGACGGGAACCCCGACGACGAGCAGGAGGCAGAGCAAGATCCCCAGGAACATCAGGTTCTGCCCTAGGACCCGCCAGAAGTTGCGCGCTCCCGCTCTCCAGGTGGACGAGAAGCGGCGTTCTTCGCCGCTGTATATCGCCGCCACGCTCTCGGTGAGACCCCCCTGCGAGACCACGTAGAGCGCGAAGAAGATGAGCAGGATCAGGAGCCCCACCAGCACCAGGCCGACGATAAGCAGCGCGTTGTCGAACACCCCCTGCTGGAGGGCGACCGTGGAGACGGAGGCGATCTCGGCGGAGCTCTGCTCGTCGATGTCTCCGCCGCCTCCCCCCGAGCCTAGGCCGACGAAGAAGCTGAAGAACCAGAGGTAGTGGTTGCGGAGCGTGATCCGGACCGCGTCCCTGATAAGGTCCCCGTAGTTCATAGCCCCTGGCCCCCCAGCACCCAGGTGTCCTTCATCTTGCCTCCGCTGGAGATGTTGACCACATGCTTGCTCGGCGCGGCGACCCGGCTCAGGGAGCCCGGGACCGTCTCGACGACGTCGGGGTCCTCGGGGTCGGGGGCGAGGACGAGCATCCGGTAGTCGGCGTAGGAGTCGCGCAGGAGGAAGCCTTCTTCGTCCGTCTCGCAGAGGACGTGGGTCGAGAAGTCTATGGTCTCCTGGGCGACGTATTCGGCCGGGTTCTTCTCCACCATCCGGCGGAACCTCTCGACGGACTCCCCGGTCTCCTCCGGCCCGATCATGACCTCCTTGCCGCCGTAGCCGCCCCGACTCTTGACGACGAGCTCCGCGAAGTGGTCCATGACGTACCGGTAGTCCTCCTCCACCGCGAGCGACCAGGTCCGGGCGTTCTCGATCAGCGGCTCCTCCCCGAGGTATCTCCTCACCATCTCCGGGACGAAGACGCCCACGCCTTTGTCGTCCACGACCTCGGAGTTCGGCGCGAAGAGGACGTGCACCTTGCCCTCGAGGTGGCACTCCAGGAGCCCCGGAACCTCCGCGTATAGCGTGTCCTCATCCACGCGCTCGTAGATGACGTCTATCCGCCGCCCGGTCGACCCGTGCACGAGGTATCCGTCCCCGTCGAAACCGAGCTCCCCGGTCTCGGCCAGAACCGCGTCCATCTCCGCGGCGTAGATGTGATGGTCCAGGTAGAACTGGTCCTCGGGCCCGCTGGTGACGACGGCGAGCGTCGCGTCGAGGCCCTTCCGAGAGGCAGCCCGCAACGCGTCGCCGAGGCGAGCGAGCCAGCCGTCGAGCGGGCGAACCGGAAGCTCCGCGTGGGACTCGGGGAAGAAGACCTCGCTGCTCATCTTTCGCCTTCTGGTCATGGCGGCGAGCCCGACCGGCATCTTGGCGTTCTCCTCTATGACCAGGTACTCCCAACCGCCGGTCTCCCCGATTCTCCGACTCTCCACCGCCACGACGTCGAAGGCGATCTGGCGCACCGGCACCGCCCCGAAGCGGTTCGGGGTCGAGACGTCGTAGAGGATGCTGCTCTCCAGGACCTCCCGCGGGACGACCTCATCCTTGCCGGCCTCGAGCCTGCGCAGAAAGACGTTTATCGCGCGCAGGCGCTGCTCCAGGCCGCGCACGAGCCGCCCCCAGTCTGAGGCCGGGACGACGCGGGGGATCCAGTCCGTCGGGTGGGTCTTGTCGCCCTCAAGGATCCCGAAAGAGTGCTGCTCCTCCAGCAGCAGCCCGTGCGCCCGGCGCAGCCTCTCCTCCCACCTCTCGGGTCCCGTGCGTCCAAGCTCCCCGAGTACGGGCCCGTAGACCTCTCGCGGCGTTCCGTCGGGCAAGAAGACCTCGTTGGTGCCCGGAAGTGCGCGCTCGAACCTCACAGAACGAGAATTATATAGCCCTCAGCCCTCAGCCCTCAGCTTTCAGCTTGTTTTGCTTGCTGATAGCTGACGGCTTTCCCTGTAGAGAGACCGACCGGCGCCCGCTATACTGGCTCTCAGGATGGAGAGAGTCAGGCTCACACCCCCGGGGGAGACGAGGGCGCGGGGAGAGCGTGCCCGTCTCTACGTGCGCTGGATGCCGCACCTCGGGGCGGAGCCCGTCGCCCTCTACGAGCTGCTGAGGCTCCTGCCCGACCTGGGCCGGGACTCCGTCGAGGTCGAGGAGCTGGCGGAGCTTCTAAAGTCCACGCCGGAGAGCGTCGAGAACTCTTTCAAGGCCCTGGCCCGGGCCGGGTTCCTCGTCGAGCGGGACGGCTGGCTGGAGGTCGCCGAGTACCCGCCGGCAGGCCGTGTACAGGAGCGAGCCCGCGAGGACGAGAACACAGGGGACGAGCTACCGGCGCGCGACGTGGAGGTGGTGCGGGCCGAGCCGGAGGGCGTCTCGGCGGACGACTACTTCCGCTTTATGGGCTCGCTGCCGGCCCCGCACATCCTGGAGTTCCTAAACGGCTACTGCCAGCGCGACGGGCTCTCGCCGGATGCGGTGCGCGAGGCCCTGAGGATCGCGAGCGAGCGCGACGCGAGGCGGGTCGGCTACGTCAGGAGCATCCTCGAGCGCTGGGTCGAGCGGGGCGTGAAGACAGTCGAGGACGTCGAGCGCTTCGAGCAGGACCGCAAGCTCAGGCTCGTCGAGGAGAGCGGCGCGGTCAGGGGCGGAGCGCTCAGGATAAAGGAGGCGAGGGAGGGGGTGAGGGATGGAAAGGATCGACAATCTGCTGCCCGACGCAGGGAGGGCTATGAGTGGCTCTTCGGCGAGTAGGAAGCCCGAGGCGCTCAGGCTGGACGACAGGATCTGCCCGCATTGCCACTCGGAACTCCAAGCCGAGTGGGTAGAGTTCCCTCCGGCCCTCCAGAGGAAGTACGACAAGCCGGGTGAGTGGTACTACCATCCCTGCACTCCTGAGTGCGAGACCAAGAACGACCAGCGCGAGTGGGAGCTCATGCGCCGCGACGCGCGGGTGGCCGCCCTCAAGGAGCGCAGCGGCCTGTCCAAGCGCATGAGGGGGTACGCGCTCGACAACTTCGACCCCACGATCAGCCGCAGCGCCGAGCGGGCCTTCGCCAAGGTCATGGACTACATCAAGGACTGGCGGGAGAACCAGGCCGAGGGGCG
>DATACV010000413.1:0-6832 GCA_036258875.1 Rubrobacteraceae bacterium | reverse complement strand
ACAACGAGCGCTACCTCTACACCAAGCGCGAGAAACTCAACCACGTCTTCGAGAAGTTCTAGGAGCCGGCAGCGTGGAGAACAGAGACGGGGTTAACCACATCGAGGGCAACCTCAGCGCGGCAGGCAGGTCGTTCGGGATCGTCGCCTCCCGCTTCAACGACTTCGTAGTGCGGCGCCTGCTGGATGGGGCTCTGGACGCTATACGGCGCCACGGGGGCGACCTGGGAGCGGTAGACGTGGTGTGGGTGCCCGGTTCCTACGAGATACCGCTGGCAGCCAAGCGGCTAGCCCTCTCGGGCCGCTACAACGCGGTCGTATGCCTGGGGGCCGTGATCCGGGGCGCAACCGCCCACTTCGACTACGTCGCGGGCGGGGCGACGAGCGGCATCTCTTCCGTAGGCCTCGAAGCGAACCTTCCCGTCATCTTCGGTGTCACCACTACCGAGACCATAGAGCAGGCGATAGAGCGGGCCGGCACCAAGATGGGGAACAAGGGCTTCGAGGCCGCGGTAGCAGCCATTGAGATGGCGGACCTGATGCCTCGCATCAAGTAGCACGCTGCGCCCGGCTTCGCCGGGCTCCGCTTGTCAGCACGCTTCGGGCTTCGCCCTCGCTTGTCAGCGAGTCGTCTGTGGCCGCCCTCTGTCACGCCATCCGAAGCGGCCGCGCAAGGCGTGTTCGGGGAAGGTCCCAAAGCGGAGAAGCTGAAAGCGAGGCCCTTCAGGGCCGAAGCATGCTGACAAGCGGGGGCCTTGCCAAAGGCTCGATGCGTGCTGACAAGCGGAGGCCGCAGGCCGGAGCGTGCTAAGCCGAGGCCTTCTGGACTTTGAAGCCCTTGAGGCACGAGGTGCAGACCCACGCGCGCTTGGCCGCCGTGCCCTCCTGGATGCGCACCTTCTGCAGGTTTGGGTTCCAGCGGCGGCGCGTCGCCCTCAGGGAGTGGCTCCGGGCGTTGCCGAAGCTCGGCTTCTTCCCGCACGAATAACAGACTTTCGCCACGATAGTTCTCCTGTGCTAGGATACCGGTCGGATTTGGGGACCCGGGCGGCCCCGCTCGCGCGGCGCCGTCTGCGGGTATCGGGCGGAGATTGTACCAGATTTTCGAGCGAAACACGGCGCGCGGAGCTTGAGGGCTCTCGCGAGAACGCGTGCCGGGAGCGTGAACCTGGGGGGCGGGGCGAAAGGTAGGAGGCGATGGCGGTAAGGGTGGACGCTCTGGTGGGCGCGGCGCGCGCGGCGCTCAGGGCCCAGGCCGCCAGGATCAACGCGCTCAACGTCTACCCCGTCCCTGACGGCGATACGGGTACCAACATGCTCCTCACCCTGGAATCGATCGCCTCGGAGACGTCGAAGGGGAGCTACGAGGGGCTCGAGGACGCCGCCAGAGCCGTCGCCCGCGCCGCGCTCATGGGGGCGAGGGGGAACTCCGGGGTCATCCTGTCGCAGATGATCCGGGGCGCCTGCGAGGTGCTCGCGGACCGCGATTCCCTGGACGCCGCCGGGACCCTCGCCGCCGCGCTCGAAGGAGCGCGGGAGCGGGCCTACGCCGCGGTCCGCGAACCCGTCGAAGGGACCATGCTCACCGTTATAAAGGACGCAGCCGGGGCGGCGGGTGAGGCGAGCGCCGACGAGGACGCCGACCTCGCGGCCGTGATGCTTGCGGCCACGCAGGAGGCGCACGCTTCCGTCCGGCGGACCCCGGAGCTTCTCGATGTTCTGCGCGAGGCGGGGGTGGTGGACGCGGGAGGTCTCGGGGTCGCGGTGATCCTCGACGGCCTCCACGCCTTCGTGACGGGAGAGGAGATCGAGGGGCCGGCGGAGGACGAGGGAGGGGTGCCTGACCTGGAGGCCATCCACGCCGAGGAGGAGACCTGGGGCTACTGCACCGAGTTCATGGTCACCAGCTTCGTCGGCGACGCGCGGGAGTTCGAGGAGCACATCCACTTGTCGGGCAGGAGCGTGCTCGTCGTGGCGGACGACGACCTCGTCAAGGTCCACCTGCACACCCAGGACCCGGGCGGCGCCCTCTCGTACGCGGGGAGGTTCGGCCGGCTCTCCGGCGTCAAGGTGGACGACATGGAGGAGCAGGTGCGCACGCGCAGCGAACACGCCGCCGGGGCGGGGGAGAGGGACCTCGCCGTCGTGACGGCGAGTCGTGGTGAGGGGAGCCGCGAGCTCTTCGAGCAGATGGGGGCCGTGGTCATCGAGGGCGGCCAGGGCGCCAACCCCAGCGCCGCGGACTTCGCCAGGGCGGTCGAGAGAACCGGCGCTCGGGCGGTGATCCTGCTGCCCAACAACAAGAACATCGTGCCGACCGCCGAGCAGGTGCATGAACTCGTCGATGCCGAGGTCCACGTCGTGCGTACCATGAGCATAGCGGCCGGGCTCGCCGCGATGGTCGGGTTCGACGCGGAAGGTGAGGCGGAGGAGGTGGTCGAGGAGATGCGCGAGATCACCGCGGGCCTGAGGTGCGCCGAGGTTACCCGGGCGGTGCGCGAGGCTCGCATCGACGGCCGCGAGGTGCCGGAGGGGTCTTATATTGGCTTGCTCGATGGGGAGCTCGTGGCCATCGAGGATGGCGTGGAGGACGCGGCCATCAAGCTCGTCGAGAAGATGCTCGAGGGTGGCATCGACATCGTGACGCTGCTGAGGGGCTACGGGATGAACGAGAGGGCCGCCGAGAGGGTGGCCGAGGGGATCAAGCTGTTGGACACCGACGTGGACGTCGAGATCAAAGACGGCGGGCAGCCGCTCTACCCGCTGCAGATGGTGGCCGAGTGACGACCGCCGTTGTAACCGACTCGACGACGAGCCTCGCGCCCGGTGTGCTGGAGCGCCCGGACTTCCGGATGGTGCCGCTCACCTTCCACTTCGGCCCCGACGCGAGCTTTCGGGACAAGATCGACATGTCCAACGCGGAGTTCTACGACAGGCTCTACGCAGCCGACGAGTTCCCTACCACCTCCCAGCCAGCCCCCGGCGCCTTCGTCGAGGCTTTCGAGGCTCTCGAGGCCTACGACCACCTCCTCGTGCTCACCCTCTCGAAGCAGTTCAGCGGCACCTACGACTCGGCGGTCACCGCGGCCGGCATGGTGGACAGGCCCGTCGAGGTGCTCGACACCAAAAGCGCGGAGATGGGTTCGGGTTTGATCCTCCTGGAGGCGCTGCGGGTAGTGGATGAGGGCGGAGACTTCAAGGACGTCAGGCGGGCGGCTGAGGCTGCCATAGATCGCTGCAACATCCTCTTCGGGGTGGGTACGCTCGAGTACTTGGAGAAGAGCGGGCGGCTCGGGCGGGCTCGGCGTCTGCTGGGGGCCGCGCTCAACGTCCGCCCCGTCCTGAGCATCGAAGACGGCGAGGTTGTCCCGCACAAACGGACGCGCGGGCGCAGGCGGCAGATGGCGGCCATCGCAGAGGAGGCCAGGCCCGCGGCGGAGGCAGGCAGGCCGCTTTACTTCGGGCACATCGCGGCCCCAGAGCTCCTCTCCGAGCTCGCCGAGAGCCTCGGGGTCGAGGAGAAGCTGGTCGCGGAGATAGGTGGGGTAGTCGGCTCGCACGTCGGCCCGGGGGCTTATGGCGTGGCCTACCTCTAGGGCCGAGGCGGCCTACCTGCCCCCGGAGCGAACGACGCTCGCCGATCTGCGCTCGCGACCCGTAACCGAGCTGCCCGGCGTCGGCCCGCGCATACAGGCTGCCCTGCGGGACCTCGGCGTCTCCTCGCTCGCGGACATGGTCTCCCATTTCCCCTCGCGCCACGAGGACCTCTCGAACGTCAAGAAGATCTCGGAGTTGCGCGTGGGGGAGAAGGCGACGGTAGTCGCGCGCGTGGTGAGCACCCGCCCGGTGGGCAGACCCGTGCGCGGACGCTCGCCAGGCTTCTCCGCCCAGCTCTACGACGGCACCGGCTACCTGCCCGCGACGGTCTGGGGGCGGGGCTGGCTCCTCAAGGGGCTCGTGCCCGACACGCGGGTAATCGTCTCCGGCGAGGTGCAACGCCGCTACGGCATCCAGCTCGCTGCCAAGAGCATCGAGGTCATCGAAGACGACCTGGAAGGGGATGCCGGCCCCCACGCAGGGCGCTTCGTGCCGATCTACCCTGTAAACAAGGGTATACAGGCGAGGAGGATGCGCACCCTCATCCACCGCGGCCTCGACGCAGCGGGCCGCGTTCTCGACCCGCTGCCGGCCGAGATCCTGGTGCGCCACGACCTCCCCAACCTGCACGACGCGATCCACGAGGTCCACTTCCCAGCCGACAAGGCACGCCTGTCCGCCGCGATGCGGCGTCTGATCTTCCACGAGCTCTTCCTGATCCAGACCGGCCTCGCCGCCCGCAAGATGCGCCTGGAGGCCACGGAGTTGGGCGCCACGCACAGGGGGGACGGCAGCCTGCTCAACCCCTTCGTGAAGGAGCTGCCGTTCGGGCTCACGGCGGCTCAGGAGCGCGTGATCGGGGAGGTCCTCGCCGACATGCGCTCCGAGAAGCCGATGCGCCGCCTCCTGCAGGGCGACGTCGGCAGCGGCAAGACTGTGGTCGCCGTCGCTGCGCTGCTCACCGCCGTCGAGTCCGGGGGGCAGGGCGCGATCATGGCCCCGACGGAGGTGCTGGCCGAGCAACACTACCTCTCACTCTCGAACGCCCTGGCCCACCTGCCCGTGAAGGTCGCGCTTCTCACGGGCTCGCAGGGCGCCCCCGAGCGGCGCGCGACGCTCGAGGCCATAAGGATCGGCGAGGCGCACGTCGTCGTTGGGACGCACGCGCTCATCCAGAGAGGCGTCGAGTTCGACGACCTCTCGCTCGTGGTAGTGGACGAGCAACACCGCTTCGGCGTGGGCCAGAGGACGCTGTTCAAGGAGAAGGGCCGGACGCGGCCCGACACCCTCATCATGACCGCCACCCCCATCCCCAGAACGTTGTCGCTCACCCTGTACGGGGACCTGGAGGTCTCGATCATCGACGAGCTCCCGCCAGGGCGCAAGCCGGTCGAGACCCGGCTCGTGGGTCTGGCCGAGCGCTACGAGGCCTACGACGAGGTGCGGCGGGAACTCGTCGCCGGGCGGCAGGCGTACGTGATCTGCCCGCTCGTCGAGGAGTCGGAGGCGCTCGAAGACGTGCGCGCGGCAGAAGAGCTGCACGAGGAGCTGGAGGCCGAGATCTTCCCCGAGCGGCGCGTCGGCCTGCTGCACGGCCGCATGAAGCCCGCGGACAAGCGCGAGGTCATGGCCTCTTTTCGCGCCGGGGAGATCGACGTCCTCGTCGCCACGGTCGTCGTCGAGGTAGGCGTGGACGTGCCGAACGCGAGCGCCATAGTCATAGAAGGTTCGGAGCGCTTCGGCCTCTCGCAGCTCCACCAGCTTCGTGGGAGGGTCCTGCGTGGTCTCCACCCACCGAAGTGCTTCCTCGTCGCGGACCCGAAGACCGAGGACGCCGAGCGCCGACTGGAGGCCCTCACGAAGTACCAGGACGGCTTCAAGCTCTCCGAGGTAGACCTCGCGATCCGGGGCGAGGGTACGCTATTTGGAAGCCGCCAGAGCGGCATGCCGGATCTCAAGGTCGCGAAGCTCCTGCGCGACATGGACATCCTCGTGGAGGCTCGCCGCGAGGCGTTCGCCCTCGTCGCCGGGGACCCCGCCCTCAGGCGGCCCGACCACAGGCCGCTGAGGCGCGAGATCAAGGAGCTCCTCGGGTCGGACGTGGACTGGCTCTTCCGCGAGTGAGGTAGCCCTTGAGGATCATCGCCGGAACGGCGCGCGGGACGCGCCTCGCCCCTGTCCCCGAGAACGTGCGGCCGACCTCCGACCGCGTGCGCGAGAGCGTCTTCAACGCTCTGGGCCAGTTCTTCAGCGGCGACGTCCTGGATCTCTACGCGGGCACCGGCGCCCTGGGTATAGAGGCCTTGAGCCGGGGCGCCGGGCGGGCCGTGTTCGTGGAGAAGGACCGGCGGGCCATTGCGGCGATCCGGGACAACCTGCGGCGGACCAGGCTCGCGGAGAGAGGCGAGGTAGTCGCGGGCGACGTGGGGAGGGTGCTGGATCGGATGCTTACAGACCGGCGACAATTCAATTTGATATTCGCCGATCCCCCATATAGAATCGCGGCGGCGGAGGTTGAGGGCGTGCTGTCCCGGCTCGGCTCCCTGCTCTCGCCCGGCGGCCGGGTCGTGATCGAGAGCGGCGAGGCCCCGGCGGGGGGTACGATACTCGAGAAAGGGGCCACGCGCCGCTACGGCGGCACGTACGTGACGATACTTGAGCGTTCGGACATGACAATGATCGTGGCGGTGTGTCCCGGGAGTTTCGACCCCGTTACCGTAGGGCACCTCGACATCATCCGGCGGGCGTCGAGGGTCTTCGACCACGTCGTCATAGCGGTCGGCGCCAACCAGCGCAAGAAGCCGGTGCTCCCGGCGGTCGAGCGCGCGCGCCTCATAGAGAAGGTCACAGCCGAGATGGAGAACGTCTCCGTCGAGCTTATGGAGGGATTGCTCGTCGATTTCGCCAGGGACCAGGGCGCGCAGGTGATCGTCAAGGGCCTCAGGGCGGTCTCCGACTTCGAGTCCGAGTTCGAGCAGGCCCAGCTCAACAGGACGATGCACCCGGAGCTCGAGACGGTCTTCATAATGGCCTCCCCCGAGCACAGCTTCCTCTCCTCGAGCGCGGTGCGAGAGATAGCGTCCTTCGGCGGCGAGGTGCGCGGGCTCGTCCCCGACGGCATACTGGAGACCGTGCGCGAGATATATTCGGGCTCGGACGGTAGAATATAAGGATTGTAGGCGAAGGATAGGTTTGTAGGATGGACGTACTGGTGCTGATAGACAGGTTGGAGGAGC
>DATACV010000412.1:0-5782 GCA_036258875.1 Rubrobacteraceae bacterium | reverse complement strand
CGCGCGCGAAGCCGCCGCGGACGAACGGGGTGAGGTCGTCGGGGTCGGGGAGGTGGGTTAGCGGGAAGGCGTCGTAGCCGCCGCCGGCGAGGAGGGTGTCTATGGAGCCGACGAGCTTGGGCAGCTTCGCCTGTATCTGTTCTGGTTCGCCGCGGTACTTGCGGAAGAGGATACCGAGCGCGAGAGCGCCCTGCGCCCAGTACTGCATTAGACCGAGCTCCCGCGCCCCACCGCGCATCGAGGTGCCGTTCAGGTTGTTGCCCCACGTCTGGCCCGGGACCATGCTCGCGAGAGAGGGAGGCCGCATCACGGCGGCGTGCCACTGGGCCTTGCCGAGGTAGGATAGCCCTATCATCCCGACGGCGCCCGAGGAGCCGGGGAGCCTGGCGGCCCACTCGACCGAGTCGTAGCCGTCCTCGTACTCGCGCACGAACGGGGTGAACTCTCCTTCCGAGGCGTAGCGGCCCCTGACGTCCTGGATCGCGACGATGTAGCCGCGCCGGACCGCGCGTACGGGGTCGAGATAGGTGGAGTTGAAGGGGAGGTCCTTCCCGTAGGGCATGCGGGCGAGGAGGACCGGGTACGCGCCCTCGCCGGCAGGGCGGTAGACGTTGGACATCAGGGTCGTGCCGTCGCGCATCCGTGCGGGCACGTCCTTCTGGACCGTTACGTCTCCGCTCACGCCCTGGCGCGCCTCGTTAGCACCATCAGGAGCGCCGCCCCCAGGAGCGTCAGGGCGGCTGGCACGGCGACGGAGAGGGCGCGTACCGCCCGTATCCTGCGCCGCATCTCGGCCGTGTCGTTGACGTGAGGGAAGGGCGTGTCCGGCTCTTTGACGCCGAGGAACTCGCACAGAGGGGCCCAGCCTTCCCTCACCTCGTAGACCAGCAGTCTGTCTGGCGGTACGCGCCGGCGGACCTGCGCGTTGTGCCGCTCGAAGACATCCATGGCGTAACGTCTGTTTTCGAACTTGCCGTCGAAGGTGCCGTCCCAGATGATCTCGTCCGCCATGTTTCCGCGCCCGACCCTGCCGAAGCGGAGGAGCCTGATCGCGCCGAATACGAGGCGAAAGAGGGGGGAACGGGTGGCGACCATGCTCAGCTCGTAGATGGTGGAGCGCGTGCTCTCGTACCACCTCTCCGGGTCGCGGACCGTGAGGATCACCTTCGCCTCAGGGTAGCGCTCCATCAGCTCCTCGTAGAAGGAGCAGGCCGGCCAGTCGACCGCCGCCTCGTAGCCCCCGAGGAAGCCCTCCCAGTCCACCGGCTCGCCCCGCCACGCTGCCTGCCAGAGCGGCGCGTGCTCCGGATGGGCGAAGACCTCGATCATGTGGTAGCAGGGAGCGTAGCCGAGCTCTTCCAGCGCCACCTTCAGCGACATCGTGCCGGTCCTCCCGAAGCCGGCGCCGACTACCCTCACTAGCCCGTCGCGGGGGTGTAGTCCTTGTAGCGCTCGCGCAGCGCCATCTTCAGCGCCTTGCCGGTGGCGGTGTGCGGTATCTCTTCGACGAACTCGATAGCGTCGGGCAGCGACCACTTCGGATGGTCGGCGGCCAGGTGGGAGATGAGATCCTCCTCCGTCGCCTCGGCGTCTTCCTTGAGTACGACCACGCCTAGAGGTCTCTCTCCCCACCGTTTATCGGGCACCGCGATGACCGCGGCCTCGGCTACGGCGTCGTGGGCCATGAGGGAGTTCTCGAGGGCCACCGAGGAGATCCACTCCCCCCCGCTCTTTATGAGGTCCTTGGTCCTATCCTGTATCTCGATGTAGCCGTTCTCGTCGATGGTTACGATGTCGCCGGTCCTGAACCAGCCGTCCTCGGTGAACTTGTCGGCTCCCTCCTCGGTGTTGAAGTAGGCCCCCGATACCCACGGTCCCCTGACCTCGAGCTCGCCCATCGACTCGCCGTCCCACGCGACGAACCCTTCGTCGCCGCGCGCCCTCACCTCGATGAACGCCCCCGGTATGCCCTGCTTGGCCCTGACCCTGTAGCGCTCGTCCTCGGGGGTGTCGTCGAGCTGGCTGCTCACGTGGCAGACGGTGCCAAGGGGTGTCGTCTCGGTCATGCCCCAGGCGTGGAGCACGCGCAGACCGTGCCGCTCGTCGAAGGCCCGGATCATGCCCTCCGGCGCGGCCGACCCGCCGATGATCATGGCGCGCACGCTGGAGAGGTCGTACGCCTCAGGGTCCTCGTCTAGCTTGCGCAGGATGCCGAAGAAGATGGTAGGCACGCCCGCGGTGATGGTTACCCTCTCCTCGGCCATGTCTTCGAGCAGGCTCTCGGGGTCGAGGTGCGGCCCCGGCAGTACCTGCTTGGCCCCGACGAGGGTGGAGGTGAAGGGCAGCCCCCACGCGTTGACGTGGAACATCGGCACCACGGGCATGACGGTGTCGCGCTCGGCGATCCCGAGCATGTCCGTCATGGCCGAGGCCATCGAGTGCAGGCAGATGGCCCTGTGCGAGTAGAGCGCGCCCTTCGGTCGCCCCGTAGTCCCTGAGGTGTAGCACATCGCCGCCGCGTCGTCCTCGTCGAAGTCCGGGTACTCGAAGCGGCCCTCGTCGGCGGCCGAGACCAGGTCGTCGTAGCTCTCGAGCCCCTCGGGCGCCGAACCGTCCGCGGAGAGGACGTAGATGTGGTCGAGATCCACCCTCTCCCGGAAGCTGTCCAGCAGCTTCACCATGGTCTCGTCTACGAGCAGCACGCGGTCGTCGGCGTGGTCGATGATGTAGGCGAGGTCGTCCGCGCTCAGGCGCGGGTTGATGGTGTGCAGCACCAGCCCCGCCGACGGCACCCCGAAGTACGCCTCGAGGTGCTGGTGGTTGTTCCAGGCGAGGGTCGCCACGCGGTCGCTCTTCTCGAGCCCTAGCTCCCCGAGCGCGACGGCGAGCTTCTTGGCTCTGCGCACGAAGTCAGCGTAGGTGTAGCGGTGGAAGCTCTTGTCCGGCCTGCGGGTGACGATCTCCTTCGGCCCGTAGAGCGCCTCGGCCCTCCGGAGCATGGCGGGCAGGGTCAGTTGGTAGTCCGAGGTGAGGCCTTTCAACGCGTCCTCCTTCCCTATCCCCGGTGGAGCGATGTTAGCATTCACGAGAGAGCCTGGGCAAGGCAGGAGCATGGCACAGGGACGCTCTTTCAGCGTGGTTGCGGTGACGTTCTTCGGGAAGCAGGAGGTCGCGCGCTACCTGAACCGACAAATGCTCCCTCAAGCGTGAGGTTGCCGTCGCGATCCACCAGAACCGTCAAGCCAATCTTGCGGTAGGCTTCGCGCCTGTCTTCCGGAGTGTGTGAGACAAACTGATCAAGAATCCGTTGTAGCTCGCTGCGAGCAAATCGTCCCGCTGGCTGCCACCCATGTAGCAACCCGCCAGACGCGTCAGGATTGCTCTTACGTGCGTGCATCCCTGAGCGAACGGATGTATCGGCACGGCTGCACGCGCAGATATCAGGTAAGGGCCGGCGGCCCGTACTCACGCTTGGGGTATCAGGCTCTATCCCTGCGTAGGTCTTCTATCTGCTTGTCCACTTCGTCCAGCGCTTGCCCCAAGCTGGCTTCCAGCCTTGCCCTTCGGTGGTAGGCCAGATCGCGTGCAAGGGTACGCGCCTCTTCTAATAGCACGCGCATGTTCCGTAGCTCCGTGAGTTGGGATTCAGACAGCCTCAAGGTTTCCCTCATGACCAAGACACCCTTCTGTGGACGTGTAGCGCCTAACGTATCATCGCGTAGCCCACTCGCGCATCCGCCTAATGGCCCATCTTTGGCTAGTATTGGTGTTAGCACCATCGCTAGCTCCACTTCGGGCACGACTTGGTTGATCCGGGCGCGAAACTCTTAGTCCTATATTGGCTATCTGTTAGCATTCGGCGTATCGGCGAGCAAGGGGCTAGACGATGGCCGATGAGGACGGGTTTAGCGTGGTCGCAGTCTCCTTCTTTGGCAAGTGGAGCGTGGGTACGTTCCCCACTCGCGAGCAGGCCGAGTGGCGGGCCAAAGAGCTGAACGACTGGTCGGAGAGGAGCCCGCGTGGCTACGTCCAGTACCTGGTCCAGCCCGTAGAGAACCCGCGCGGGAAGCGCTGAGGAAACCACCCTCTCCCAACTTCGGCGCGAAGCCCCCTCACGGAAGCGTGAGGGCCGGGGTCCCACGGGCTCCGGCCCTCATCGTACGCCACCCAGACGCGAACGCCCGGGGGCAATTTGTATGTATGTTGTAAGCGGGTTGTATGTGCATTATGTCATGGGTATAACGCCCACCCCCGCGACGCAAGGCCAGCTGGACACGAGTGGGGGAGAAAGCTAGTGGTACTCATGGGTGGGGCGAAGGCGGCCGAGAGGTTCGCGGCGGGCGGGGGGTTCCTCCTGTACGTCCGCGACGTACCGGGGAACGCCGAGGAGTTCGCCGCTGCCATGAGGACGCACGGCTTCGGCAACGGGGTCGTGGTGGCCCGCGGCGGCAAGGAATGCCTGGACTTCCTCTTCGGGGAGGGCACCTACGAAGGCCGGAACACGGGCCTGGCGCCGCGTCTGGTCCTACTGGAGCTGGGCGTGGGGGATTCGGACGGGCTCGAAACGTTGAAGCGCGTCCGCCAGGACGAGCGGACGAGGCTTCTGCCGGTGGTGGTGTTCTCGGCGAAGAGCCTCCCCTACCACATCGCGGCGGCCTACCGTCTGGGGGCCAACGCCTTCGTCGACACGTCGTCGGTGCCCGTGGCGTTCCCGGAACTGGTCAGGCAGGTGGCCCGTTTCTGGCTGGTGATCAACGAGCCCCCGCCGGTCTACAGGGCTCCGGCGGATTCCATCTACCCACCGGCGTAGATAACCGGCCGGTGTCCTGGCCTGGAGCGGGGTCCGCGGACTTCTTTTATCTCCGGCGCATAAAGTTCGCCTTCCGGGACGGTATATGTCCCCATAACGAATAGACCCCAGGGAGGACTATTTCGTCTTCCTGGGCGACGAGCACCTGGGCAAGCTGCTCCTGGCGCGCTTCAGGGACCCCGCGCCGCCCCGGGCTACACCAACCGTCGGCCGGGTGCGCGTCACCGTGGAGAGGCTGGAGGCGCCGCAAGGCTAGGATCTCTCTTCGAGGGCCAGGGTATCCTCCTTTCTGAGCCCAGGCCCTGCTCTGGCGCGGACCGTCTCTAGCCCATTTGGGCTAGAAAAAGTTCACCCATTTTGGGGATGTGCCCTCCGACGAGGCCGCGTAGGATGGTCTTGACTTCGGGACCGGATTCGTGGCTATCTTCCCCCCTCCCAGCCCATCCGGTTCCTCGCGACGATCGGGCCGGGGCCCCACGGGGTCCCGGCCCTTCGCTACCATCCCCTCTCGGGCCTCGTTCAACGTAGCCACCCCGGGCCTCTCATGCCTGCGATCTAGCCCACCAAGCCTGGTCAGAGATGGCCAATTTGGGGAATGCGCCCTCGCCAACGGCGTTTCATGATGTGCCCCGGCGAAACGATCCCGACTATCGTAGAATTGGTGTCGTCGGCGAGCGAAGGAGGTCGGGTGTCGACTGAGTACCTGCAGTTCGCGGGGGCGCTGGTGCTGTTTCTGGGGATCCTGATCGGGTCCTACTGGTTCGTCTACGTGCCTAACCGCGGCGGGTCGGGCGGCGACGAACGCGAAGGCACCCGACGGCAGTAGACCTTCTCTTTTCGAGGGTGAGGACGATTGCAGGTTTCGGCCAAGACTGATTACGCGCTGCGCGCCGCGGCCGAGCTGGCGCTGGCGGCGACCGAAGGGTCGGGCCCCGTGAAGGGGGAGTGGATCTCCGAGGCGCAGGGCATCCC
>DATACV010000411.1:0-2897 GCA_036258875.1 Rubrobacteraceae bacterium | reverse complement strand
CGCCGTCTCTGCGCCTCTGCGCCTCTGCGGTGTACCCAACGGTGATGCGTGACTGAGTGGCACCGGGGCGAGTACACGATCAGCACCGATCCGGGCAGGGTGGACCTCGACGTGGTGCACGGCTACCTGACCGCGTCCTACTGGGCGGCGGGCATCCCGCGCGAGACGGTGGCGCGCTCGATCGCCCACTCGCTGCCGTTCGGGCTCTACCACGGCGCGCGGCAGGTCGGCTTCGCGCGGGCGATCACCGACCGCGCCACCTTCGCCTACCTTGCCGACGTCTTCGTCCTGGAGGAGCACCGCGGGCGAGAGCTCGGGAAGTGGCTCGTCGAGGTGATCCTCTCCCACCCCGACCTGCAAGGCCTCAGGCGGTGGATGCTCGCCACCAGGGACGCCCACGATCTCTACAGAAGGTACGGGTTCGCGGGGCTCGGGAGACCGGAGATCTTCATGGAGATAGTCTCGCCCTACAAGGTTGAAGACGCGCCGGAGGGAGCCCCGTTTCCCTGAACCTAGCGGTTGGCGTCGATCAGCCGTCCAGCGAGCACGGCGAGAGCCCCGCGCCGGTCTAAGGAGCAGTGCCCCGTGCTACCATCCAGGCCGTGAAGGGGAGAACGGCGACCCTCGCGCTCGGAGTTGTGCTCGCTTTAGCCTGCGCTCCCGTCTTCAGCCCTGTCTTCGCCTTTGCTCGAGCGGCGGAGCCCAACATCGTCTTCCTCTTCACCGACGACAACGATACCTACACTCTGAACAGGGCGATGCCGAACGTCGTGAATAGGATCGGTGGGCAAGGCGCGACCTTCGAGAACGCCACCTTCGCCCAGAGCCTCTGCTGCCCCAACCGCGCCTCCATGCAGCGAGGCCAGTACCCCCACAACACCGGGGTTATGAAGAACCATCCCCCCTACGGGGGCTTCCGGGTCTTCAAGAACAGGGGCCACCACCTCGATACCTACGCAACAGACGTAAAGGCGCAAGGCTATTCAACGGCTTACGTCGGCAAGTACATGAACGGCTACGAGGACTTCCCCGGCACCGTTCCTGGAGGGTGGGACCTCTGGCGGAGCGGCAGGCCGATGGCCGATTGCTTCTCCGCGAACGGCGACAAGCGCTGCGGGGACTACGGCCCGGCGAGACACGACGCCTGGGTGAACGGGACGGCCCTGCCGTGGATCGGGGCGAAGGCCGCGGAGGAGACACCCTACCTCGCCGTCCTCTCGTACTACAATCCGCATGCACCCTGCGAGCACCCGTCCTCCTACGACCAACTGTTCGCCGGAGAGCGGCTGCCCCCGCGTGCTTCCTTCAACGAGGCCGACGTGTCGGACAAACCCGCCTGGATCCGCCGCCTTCCCCGGCTTACGCGCGCCGAGAAGGTGGCTCTGGTATCAGCCAACCGGTGCAGGCTGCGCTCCGCCGCTTTTACGGACGACCTGATAGGGGAGGTGCTCGATGCCGTGGACGCCAGCGGAGAGCCCACCTACGTCGTTTTCTGGAACGACAACGGCTACCACCTGGGCCAGCACAGGCTACAGACCCAGGACAAGGGCGGGAAGGCCACTCCTTACATAGAGGATGTGCGCTTTCCCCTCATGGTGAGAGGTCCCGACATCGCACCGGCGCAGAAGCGGTCCGAGCTCATAAACAGCGTGGACCTCAGACCAACCCTCGCCGAGATGGCGGGGGGATCGTCTCCCGCCTACGCAGACGGCGAGAGCTTCCTGCCGCTCGCAAGAGGGCTTGCTGTCCCCTGGCGCGCCTTCACGTACACCGAGGCCCCGATAAACACGGAGGTCTACTCGGGCATCCCGCCATACAAAGCCGTCTACACCCAGACTACGAGCTACCACCTCTGGACGAACAGCGGCGAGCAGGAGTTTTACGACCTTCTACTCGACCCCTTCCAGCTCGAGAGCAGGCCCCTCGACTCGAGGGTCGGGGCCCATAAAGACGCGCTCTCGAGCTACTCTGGCTGCGCCGCCGAGACATGCCGGGAGGCGGGGGGACCCTAGGGCAACGGGGCTGCTGAAGCGAGATCTCCATGCCGTAGAAGCTCGCCTCTCCGTACCAGGCTTCGCCGTGCCGCGGCGAACACGCGGGCCGTCCAGGCCCAGAGCGGGAGCACCGATGCCGTGCTGGCGGCGAAACCCATACCGCGTCCCTCAGAGTCCCTGCTTGCGGCGCCTGAGGCTCTCCCATCCCCCGTCGCCGAACCAGCCGCCGTCGACCGAGAGGGTGTGGCCGTTGATGAAGCCGCTCTGGTCCGGGTCGGCGAGGAAGGCTATCGCCCGGGCGACGTCCTCGGGCTTCGCGAAGCGGCCCATCGGGACGCGGCCAACGATGTCCTCGTCCGTGTAGCCGCCCCCCGCCTGGTCCTCGACGTCCATCTCGGTCTTGACCCAGGCCGGGCAGACGGCGTTCACCCTCACGCCGCGTCCCCCCCACTCCGCCGCCAGCGTGCGCGTGAGCCCGACGAGGCCGTGCTTGCTCGCGTTGTACGCCGCCCGGTCCGCGACGCCGAGGAGCCCGGCGACCGAGCTCACGTTGACGATGCTCCCCGAGCCTCGCTCGAGCATAGCCTTCCCGAACTCCCGGCACATCAGGAACGGTCCGGTCAGGTTCACCTCCACGACGCGGCGCCAGTCGGGGAGCGAGGTCTCCTCGGCCGGTGAGATCAAGCTTATCCCGGCGTTGTTCACCAGCGCGTCTACCCGCCCGTATTCGCCGATCACCGCACCGACCATCTCGCGGACGGCGTCTTCGCCCGAGACGTCGCCGGGGAGGGAGAGGGCACCGTTGCCGATCCACTCCAGCTCGTCGAGCGTGCCCTCGGGGGCTTCGAGGTCGTTGGCTGCCACCGCGTAGCCGCGCTCCGCCAGGGTGAGGGCGACGCGGCG
>DATACV010000410.1:0-13345 GCA_036258875.1 Rubrobacteraceae bacterium | reverse complement strand
CCGACCACCTCGTTCTCCTCGGAGGCCAGGACCCAGCGGTGCAGCTGGTCCGCGAGCGGGTGGGTCTCCAGCCAGCGCCACACCGCGGCGTGCCAGTCAACCTCGTAGGCCTCCGGGTGGTCGGGGTAGATCAGGGTGCGCAGCCTGTCCGTACCGCGCTCGAGCTCCGCGCTGTCCAGCGGCCGTACCGCTATCTTCGTTGCTCGGGCCGTGAGTTACCCCTCCGTTTCCGAAGCTCTCATGCCATGGGACTGGACCCCGGCTCCGCGGGATCCGTCGCCCGGGCCCGGGAGACAGAGTGTAAATGAGCGACCCCGCAAAGTCCAAGCGGGGGCGAGCTCGGGGGAATTTCCGCGAAAAGGTTGAAGGTTCGCCGGCTCGCCGTGATAATTAGCCCCTGCGCGCCGCGGTGGTCTCGAAGTACGGGGCGACGCGAGGCGGCACGCCAGGAGGGGCGGAGAGTTTGAGCGAGACCAAAAGCAGGGGCGGCAACTACGCCGCCCGCAGAGCCGACCGCCGGGCCGCGGCCAGGGAGAGAAAGCGCCTGCAAGGGCGTGCCAAGGTCAACTTCGCCCGCAGGCGCAGGAACGCGGGTGTGGCCCTGGTGGCGGCTATCCTGCTGATCCTGCTGGCCGTCTGGTACCTGGACTCCCGGAACGAGATCCTGCGCGGCGTCAGCGTCGGCGAGGTCGGGGTGGGCGGGATGACCCAGGCCGAGGCCCGCGAGGCCGTCGAGGACCGCGCCGCTGCGACGTTCGAGGAGATCCGGTTCGGCGACGGCGTGTCCACGCTGCCGGGCGAGAGGCTCGGCGTCAGGGTCGACGCCGCGTCGGCCGCCGAGGAGGCCTTCGCGCTCGGGCGGGAGGGCTGGGGCGGCCAACGTCTCTTCGACCGGGCGCGCGCCTACCTGGGCGGTATCCAGGTGCACCCTGAGGTCCACTACGAGGAGCAGGCCGCCAGGGATGCCGTGAAGTCCCTGGCCGGCGAGTTCTACGAGGAGCCCCAGAACGCCACCTTCCGCCTGACCGACGACGGCCAGGTCGAGGTCCAGGAGGCCAGGGAGGGTCGCGTTCTGGACCAGGAGGCAACTCTAGCGAACCTGGACCGCGCGCTCACCGACCTAAGGAGCGAGGTCCCGCTCGCCGAGGGAGAGGCCCCGAAGCCCCAGGTCACCACCGAGGACATCGAGAAGCTCAGGCCGACGGAGGTCATCGGGGAGTACAGGACGGACTTCCGCTGGGACTCGAACCCGAGCCGCAAGGCCAACATGAAGCTCGCCGCCGGGGCCATAAACGGCACGCTGGTGGCGCCGAGCGAGGTGTTCTCGTTCAACGAGCTGGCCTCCGACCTGGACTACGACGCGGCGAAGACCTTCTCCGACGGCGGCGTGGCCTACGCCGACGGCGGTGGCCTCTGCCAGGTCTCCTCGACGCTGTACATGGCGGCCCAGTACGCGGGGCTCGAGATCGTGGAGCGCCACCCGCACTACGCCGTGCTGCCCTACATAAAGCCGGGCTTCGACGCGACCGTGTGGTTCGGTGAGCCTGGGACAGGATGGGGCGAGCAGGACATGAAGTTCAGGAACACCACGGACGGCTACATCCTCGTGCGCGAGTGGGTGGACGACCAGGGCTTCCTGAGGGCCGAGATCCACGGCCAGCCCACCGGCAAGAAGGTCGAGATGCGCACCGAGAAGATCTTCGAGAGCACGGTCCGGGGGATCAAGTGGGCCACCTACAAGAAGGTGACCAAGGATGGAGAGGTGCTCTTCGACGGCCTCATTCACGACTACGTCTACAGCTACAATCCGCCCGTGGAGGACAACGTCCCGCACTACGAGACTAGCGCTCCCCGCGTCTCCGGCTGGAACGATCCCGGCAACACCACCGGCTGGGCGGAAGTGCCCGAGTGAGACGGGGGAGATCTGAGCTTGCTACTTCCCAAGACCGTGTCGCCGCTCGCTGAGCCGGCGCCGCAGGAGCTCCGTTGAACCTCTGGCCCCAGAAGAAGCTCTTCGCCGCGCGCCGCAGGCGCCGCAGGCAGCGGTTCGGCTTCCTGGCGGTCCTGGTGCTCGTGTTCGTGGTGGGCGCCGTGTACCTCACGGGCTACGCCTCGGGTGACGACCCGGCGGCACAGACGGCGCAGCAGCCCTCGGGGGAGAAGCCTTCGCCGGTGGCGAGGGTGCTGCGGGCGGCCACGGGCGGGAGCCCCGAGGAGCCCGTCCCGGCCTCCGCCACCGAGACGCCGGAGGGCGCGGCCTACTGGACCGTGGCCCCCGAGATGCCGGGCGTGGGACCGGAGAGCGTCCAGGCCGTCTCCCGCAGCAGGCTCGACCCGTCGTGGGCCTCGGTGCGCCTCTCGCCCGAGGGGGAGAGCAAGCCATTCTTCGTCTTCGTCGAGAAGGGTGAGGACGGCAGGTGGGAGGCGAAGAAGTCGCTGCGGGCGGACGAGGCCGACTACGCCAAGAACGAGGTGGTCCCCCTTAGCGAGGTGCCCAAGGACCTCGTGCAGTATCTCTACCCCGAGAACGTCTTCGCCGCGGACGTCCCCGAGCCCAAGGCGGAGAAGGTGGACGAGCTGCCCGCGGCCGGACCGGCGGAGTTCCCGCCGCCCGAGCCCGTCTCCGAGGGCGTCCCCGAGGCCGAGCGCGAGCGCGTCGAGACCTCGCTCGAAGCGGCGGCGCAGAGGATAGAGGGCTACGACGGTGTCGCGGGGGTGTACGTGCGGGACCTCGAAGGGGACTTCGGCTACGGGGTGAGGCCAGACGAGGAGTTCTTTACGGCCTCGATCATCAAGGTGCCCGTCATGGTCGCCGTCTACCGCAAGGTCGACGAGGGCGAGCTCAGCTTCTCGCAGATGATCGAGATCAAGGAAGAGGACTGGGCCGCCGGGGCCGGGTGGCTGCAGTGGGAGCGGGCCGGGACGAAGCAGACAGTCGGGGACCTCCTTCTGCTGATGATGACCCAGTCCGACAACGTCGCCACCAACGCCCTGGTGCGCACCGTGGGAGGGGCCGACCACGTCAACGAGGTAGCCCGTTCGCTCGGCGCCGAGAACACGCTGCTCTACCAGAAGGTGAGCAGCGAGCGGGCAGCCATCCCGCACCTGGACAACAGGAGCACCCCGCGCGACATGGCGGCGATGATGCAGCAGATCGCCGAGGGCGAGGCCGCGAGCGAGAAGAGTTGCCGGTACATGATAGAGCTCATGGACCTCAACGAGCTCGACTGGTGGCTCGACGCGGGCCTCCCCGCCGACGTCTACGCCGCGAACAAGGCCGGCTGGCTCTACGAGGTCTACGACGACGTCGGGATAGTGAAGGCCGGGGATAGGCCCTACGTCATCGCCATCCTGAGCAAGTACGGCTCAGGGGACGTGGACCGGGGAAGGGTCCTGATCGAGGACCTCTCGAGGATCGCCTGGGAGTCCCAGAACAGCGGGGAGGACGACTCGTAGGGTGCCGTCGGCACGCCCGATTCACGGGCTTTGGCAAGGCCCTCGCTTTCAGCTTGTCGGATCTCGGGCGGTTCGGCGGCGTAGCAGGGCTATGGCCGACTTCAATTCCTCCGTCTTGAGCGCGTACGCGACGCCGAGGTAGGCGGCGAGCGAGGCGCCGCCCACGCCGGCCAGGATCAGGGCCCTCCCCGCGGCGTCGGACCCGGTCCCGAGGAGCGCCGTGCCGCCCCGGGCGACGGCGTACATGACGGCCCCGGAGGCCAGAACCTTCGCCGTCGAGCGCAGCAGGCGCTTGCCGTCTATACGCTTGATCTCCCTTCTCGTCGCCAGCAGGCCGAGGACCGCGAGCACGGCGTAGGCTACGGAGAGCGCCAGGACCACGCCGAGGACCTCGAAGACGCGGGAGAGGGCGTAGGCCAGGGCCGCGTACAGAAGGAAGATGGCGACGTTGAGCACGGCGGGCGTCATCGTGTTCTGGCGGGAGTAGAAGGCTCGCACCAGGAAGAAGTACGCCGAGTAGCCCAGGAGCCCCACGGAGTAGACGACGAGCAGGGTGGCGACGGCCCGGGTGTCCTGCGCGCCGAACTGGCCGCGCTCGTACAGCAGCCCGATGATCGGGCTCGCGAGCGCTACCATGCCGACCGCCGAAGGGACGACGACGAAGACCATAGTCCTGAGCCCGAACGAGAAGGTCTCGCGGTAGCCCTCGTCGTCCCCGCGGGCGTGCCTCTCGGAGAGCTCGGGCATGAGGGCCGTGGCGATCGCGACCACGAAGACGCCGTAGGGGAGCGAGAAGACCACGAAGGCGTAGTTGAGTTGCGCCACGGCCTGGAACTGGGTGGCGAGGTAGACGCCGAACGCCTGGAAGGCGACGGAGGCCGCCACCAGCACGACCATAGGCCCCGCGAGCTTCGCGGTGGGCAACAGCGCGGGGTGGCCGAGCTGGGGACGCAGCCTGTAGCCGAGGCCCAACATCGTGGGAACGAGGGCGAGGGCCATGATCGCGGTCCCCGCCGTGACCCCTCCGGCTAGCACGTAGAGGGCGAGGCTCCGGTCTACGCCGACCAGCACGGTGTAGAGGGCGAAGGAGGCGATGACGAAGAGGTTGTTGAGGACGGGGGCGAAGGTGGGCAAGAAGAAGTGCCTGTGGGCCTGCAGCACCCCGGTCGCGATGGTGCTTATGCCGTAGAAGAGCATCTGCACGGCGAAGATCCTGAAGAAGAGGGCGGCGAGGTCCACCGTGCGCCCGGCCTCGGCCGGCGAGAGCTCCCTCGCCGCCCCCCAGTCCGTAAAGAGCCTGACGAAGGGCTCGGCGAAGACGATGCCGACGAGCGCCAGAGCGCCCATCACCGGCAGCACGATGGTGAAGAGGGCGTTCGTCAGTCGTCTGGCGTCTTCTTCCCCGTGGGTCGTCATGCGCCCGACCAGGACCGGGATAAAGATCGAGTACAGGATGCCGCCCAGAAAGAGCTCGTAGACGAGGCTCGGCAGGATAATCGAGACGGTGTAGGCGTCGGCCACGAGGGTGGTCCCCAGCACGGCCGCCTGGGCCATCCACCGGCCGTACCCCGTGGCCCGCGAGAGGACGGTCGCCGCCGATATCGAGAGCATGGCCCGCAGGATGGCCGCCATGTCGAGGATGTTACTACAACGTTACTTGTCGCGATCGCTCCGAGGGCGTATCCGGGGAGGCCTCCCCGGCATCTAACAGAGGGCTATGACCGCCGGCGATGACCCGATGCGCATCCCGCTCCGCCACCGCCTGGACATAGTCGGCGAACCGGGCCTCGTCATCCTGCGCCGCCTGGACGGCACTGAGGTCGCGCGCTTCACCGTGCGCGGCGCGACCCGGGAGGAGATACTGCGCGCCGCCGAGGAGGACGGGGGAGGGAGAGACGACCCCTGATCGCCGGCCCCGCTCACCAGCGGCGGGCGACGAAGTAGGCGACCGCGATTATCAGCGCCACGGCCAGTAGAACCACGAGTATCGCCAGCACAAAGAAAGGCACCGCTTACCACCCTCATCGGCGCAAACAACCGGGTTGTCGACGACACGCGGGGGCCGGCAACAATCAAAGCCTCCACTCCATTACCTCACACGCCCGCGCGCCGGGCAAGCCGTAGGTTTAACCAGCGTCTCACACCAGGTGCGGCGAGTACGGCGGTTCTACGGCCGGTGTCCGCCAGGATAAGGGTGGGGAAAAGGAGGATAGCGGGCTCCGGCCTACCACTCGCGGGCCATCACGACGTCTTCGGGGTTCACTGTGTAGCCGTTCTTTCTGTAGAAGCCCTCGGCGGGCGCACCCCTGTGGGTTATGAGGTAGATCGTGTTCACCCCGCTCTCGTCCAGATACGCTTCGAGGCGCCCCAGGAGCCTGCTACCCACGCCGGTTCCCTGGGCGTCTGGCCTCACGCAGAAGGTCTTCAGGTAGAAGACCTCCCTTCTGTCGTCCGGCTCCCGCCAACCGGTCGCGAACGCCAGTACTTCGCCACCCAAGGAGACCAGGCCCGCGAACCCCGGCACCCGCATGGTCCAGGTTAGCTCTCTCTTCGCCGTCTCGAAGGTCCACTCGTCGTTCCAGGGCTCGGCGTTGAAGGCGGAGACCAGTAGCCGCGCGCACTCGTCGAGATGGTCTCTCGCGAAGGTCTCGATGCGTTCCGTCATTGGCCCCGCCTTCGTCGCTAGTGGGTGCCGGTATCCTAGGCAGCCTCGCCCGGCGCCGGCAACCCGGAGACGGCCGTGGCGGTTCTGGCCCGCCTCTGTGCGGCCGAGCGGGACGCGTTGCCGGGGACTCCGGCGCGTGCTACGGTGCCGCGTTACCGCAGTACCTGCGCGAGATACGGAGGGGAGGGCGGAGCCGTGGGGGGACTCGACACCGGCCTTGCAGAGGCCATCGCCCGGGCCGTCGAGGACAGGCGCGACGAGGTTATGGGGCTGCTGCAGGAGCTCGTCCGCGTCCCGTCGGTCACGGGGGACGAGGGCGCGGTGCAGAAGGTAATCGAGCGCGCCTTCCGCGAGCGCGGTCTCGACGTGGACGTGTGGGAGGCGACGCCGGAGGAGGTCTCCCCCTACAGGGAGCACGTCGGCGAGCAGAGCGGCTACGAGGACAGGCCGAACGTCGTCGGGGTGCGTTCCGGCGGCGGAGGGGGGCGCTCGCTCCTCCTGAACGCGCACGTGGACACCGTGGCGGGCGGGGACGCGTCGGCGTGGGACCTCGACCCGTTCTCCGGGGAGGTCGAGGGGGACCTGCTCTACGGTCGCGGCTCGTGCGACATGAAGGGCGGGTTGGTGACGCACCTCGTGGCTCTCGACGCGCTCTCGGGGCTCGGGATCGAGTTGCGCGGCGACGTCAGCGTGGCCGCGACGGTGGGGGAGGAGAACGGGGGTCTGGGCGCCCTCTCGACCGTGCTCAGGGGCTACAGGGCGGACGCGGCCCTCATCACCGAGCCTACCCGGCTGCGGCTGGTGCCGGCCCAGGGCGGCTCGCTAGTCTTCCGGCTCGAGGTCCCCGGCCGCTCCGCCCACGCCGCCGTGCGCGAGCGCGGCGTCTCGGCGCTCGAGAAGTTCCTGCCGCTCTTCGCGGAGCTGAAGGGGCTCGAGGAGGAGCGCAACGCCACGCTGCACCACCCGCTCTACGAGCACCTGCGCAACAAGGTGCCCATCAACGTCGGTCTGGTGCGCGCGGGCAACTGGGCCTCGACGGTCCCTGAGTCGCTCGTCGCCGAAGGGCGCGTCGGCCTGATCCCTGGCGAGGAGATCGAGGGTTTTCGCGAGACGGTCTCCGGGCGCATCTTCGCCGCCGCCGAGCGCGACCCGTGGCTTAGAGAGAACCCACCGAAGCTCGAGTGGTTCGGTGGCCAGTTCGCCCCGGCGGAGGTACCGTCCGACGCCCCGATCTGCGAGGCCCTGAAGAGGGCCCACGAGCGGGTGACCGGCGAGGAGCCCGCCGTCGAGGGCGTCCCCTACGGGGCGGACATGCGGCTCTTTGTCCGGTTCGGGGAGACGCCGTGCGTCATGTACGGCGCCGGGGACGTCAACGTGGCGCACGCCCCGAACGAGCACGTGAGCATCACCGACCTCACGACCGCTACCAAGACGGTAGCCCGCCTGCTTGCCGACTGGTGCGGCGTTGCGGGGTAGTGCGCGCCTTCGCGAATAATTACAATGCCTCCCTTGAAACCCCAGGGTGGCTAGGGAAAGGAAGCATCATGGAGAGGCCGTGCATGCAACTGAGGCTCGCCGCTGGCGCGCAGTGCGCGCCGCGTGTCGTGGGTAGATCCCCTGTCAGGCGCGCCGGAGATCCGGAGGCGACATGACGGCCACGAGGCCGGAGCCGGCCGCGCGGCGGGGGGTTTTCCGCAGGAAGCCGGTGGAGGCGTTCGTCACCGAGACCAGGCCCGACGCCGAGGGCGGCGAGCTCGAGCGGTCCATAGGCCTCTTCCAGCTCACGCTGTTCGGGGTCGGGGCCACCATCGGCACCGGGATCTTCATAGTGCTCACCGAGGCGGTGCCGGAGGCGGGCCCCGCGGTCATAGTCTCCTTCGTCCTCGCCGGGATCACGGCGGCCCTGACGGCGGTGTGCTATGCGGAGCTCGCCTCGACGATCCCCGTCTCGGGCTCGTCGTACTCCTACACCTACGCGACGATGGGTGAGATCGTGGCCTTCGGGGTGGCGGCCTGTCTGCTCCTGGAGTACGGCGTCTCGTCCGCGGCCGTCGCGGTCGGCTGGGCACAGTACCTCAACGAGCTCTTCTCCAGTCTGTTCGGCTTCAGGATGCCCGACCTCATCCTCGCGGCGCCTGGCGAAGGCGGCTTTCTCAACCTGCCGGCCATCGTGCTCGTGACGCTGTGCTGCCTCTTGCTCATACGCGGGACGCGGGAGTCCGCGTTGGCCAACACGATCATGGTCATCATCAAGGTGGCGGTACTGATCCTGTTCGTCATAATCGGGTCCACCGCGTTCTCCACCCAGAACTTCGCGCCGTTCGCGCCCTTCGGGGTCGCCGGCATCGGCGTGGCGGCCTCGTCGATCTTCTTCACCTTCATAGGCCTCGACGCCGTCTCGACGGCGGGCGAGGAGGTGCACAACCCCAGGCGGACGCTGCCGCTCGCCATAGTCTTGGCGACCATCATCGTTACCACGGTCTACGTCCTCGTGGCGCTCGCCGGGATCGGCGCGCAGCCCGCCGGGCGGTTCGAGGGCCAGGAGGCGGGCCTCGCGGTGATCCTGCGCAATATCACCGGCTCGGACTGGGCGCCGGCCATACTCTCCGCCGGCGCGGTGATCTCGATCTTCTCCGTGACGCTCGTGACGCTCTACGGGCAGACGCGCATCCTGTTCGCCATGGGGCGCGACGGCATGCTCCCCGAGGTATTCCACCGAATAGACCCGCGCACCCTCGTGCCGGTGCGCAACACGCTCATCGTCGCCGTCTTCGTCGGAATCCTGGCGGGGTTCGTGCCGCTGACCGTGCTCATAGACCTGACGAGCATGGGCACTTTGGTCGCCTTCACGGTCGTCTCGATAGGGGTGATAATCCTGCGCCGCACCCAGCCCGACCTCCCCAGGGGGTTCAGGGTTCCCGGCTACCCGGTGACGCCCATACTGAGCGCCGCGTTCGCCCTCTACATCATCTCCCAGCTGCCGTACTCCACGTTCGCGCTGTTCGCTGTGTGGCTGGGGGTCGCGGCGATCATCTACTTCTCGTACAGCATGCGGCACTCGCGGCTGGCGAGGGGCCAGGTCGTCGCCGCAGATGAGGAGCCGCGATGAACTACCTCGTCGGTCTCTCCGCCGACCGGGGCGGGCGCGACGCGCTCGCTCTGGGCCGGATGCTGGCCCGCACCGGCGACGTCACCCTCACCGTGTGCATCGTCCTCCCCGAGGTCTGGGGCCACCCGTCGCTCGCGCGCGTGGACGCCGAGTACGCCGCGTTCTTGAAGCAGTACGCCGAAGAGGCGATCGGCGAGGCGCGCGAGTTCCTCGGGGAGGGCGTGCGGGCCGAGTACACGACCAGGTCCGCGCACTCGGCGACCGAGGGGCTCGTCGCCCTCGCCGGGGAGACGGACGCGGCGCTGGTAGTCCTCGGCTCCGCGCGGCACGGCCCGATAGGCAGGTTCACGGTCGGCAGCGTCACCAACGAGATGCTCCACTCGTCCCCCGTCCCCGTGGTGCTCGCCCCGAGGGGATACCGTCCGTCCTCGGACGCGCGGCTCAGGCGCGTCACCTGCGCCTTCGCCGGGTCCACCCGCTCGAGGACCGCCTTCGACGCCGCGGTGCAGCTGAGCAGACGCCACCACGTGCCGGTGCGGCTCACCACCCTAGTGGTCCGCGACCGCCAGATGTACCCCTCGCAGGTAGGCTACGACGCGGAGCGTATGGTCGCGGAGCAGTGGCGCCAGCAGGCGCTGGCGTCGCAGAGGGAGGCGCTGGCCGTGATGCCGGGCGACGTCGAGGCGGAGGCCAGCGTCGTGGGTGGCCGCGACTGGGAAGAGGCGCTCGACGCGCTCCCGTGGGAGGAGGGCGAGGTGCTCGTGGTCGGATCCAGCCGGCTCGGCCCCGTGGCGAGGGTCTTCCTCGGATCCAACTCCGTCAAGATAGTCCGCAGCTCGCCCGTGCCGGTGCTCGTCATCCCCCGCGGCGCCGACGTGCATCTCCAGGAAGACGCCTCCGACGTGACTGCCGGCGCGTAGCTATCGGGGCTCTTAGGCTTTGAGGTTTTGAGTCTACGGGGGTTGCGGTCCCCGATACCCTTAGAACCTAAAAACCTAGAAGAGCGCGGCGAGGAGACGGTCGTTCTCCTCGGGGGCCCCGAGCGAGACCCGGCTCCACCCGACGGGGTAGCCGAGCGCCTCGCCCTCGCGCACCAGCACGCCGGTCTTCTCGAAGACCTTCGGGACAGCGCGGACCATGACGAAGTTGGTGTGCGAGGGGACGTACTCGAGGCCGGCCGCCTCGAAGCCTGCCTGGACGCGCTCGCGCTCGTTCTTCATCAGGCGCGAGCGCTCGGCGATGGCCTCCGTCTGGCGCATGGAGACCGTGGCGGCGGCCTGGCCCGCCTGGTTGACGCTGAAGGGGACGTGGGCGCGCCAGACGTAGTCCGCGAGGCGCTCGGGGGCGAGGCAGTAGCCGACCCTGAGGGCGGCCAGCCCGTGCACCTTCGAGAAGGTGCGCGTTGAGATAACGTTGCTCGACGCCAGGACCAGCTCGTGAGACCCGACGTACGCGGGGTCGTCCACGAACTCGTAGTAGGCCTCGTCCAGGATCAGGAGGACGTCCTCAGGCAACGCCCGCGCGAACGAGCGCACCGCTTCGAGGGGCAGGTAGGTGCCCGAGGGGTTGTTCGGGTTGCACAGGATCACGGCCCGCGTCTCGCCCGAGACGGCAAAGAGCATGGCCTCGAGGTCGGCCCTGTGGTTCTCGTCGAGCGGGACCTTGCGGGCCCTCAGCCCTACCACGCTGGCGGCGGAGACGTAGAAAGGGAACGAGGGCCACGGGATGATGATCTCCCCGGGGCGGTCCAGGATCTGCATCAGGTCCACCAGCACCTCGCTCGTGCCGTTGCCGACGACGACGTTGTCGGGGGCGATGCCGGGGTTGGCGTCGGCAATGGCCTCGCGCAGCGGGTCGGCGTCGCGGTCGGGGTAGCGCCCGCCGCGGGAGAGGGACTCTACTACGGCCTCCCTCGCCTCCGGGAGCGGGCCGAAGGAGAGCTCGTTCATCGTCAGCTTGACGAACTTCGTCGAGCCGCGGTCTACCGAGATCTCATCCGCCAGCCGTGGCGGATGGTAGGGAAGGATGTCGTCTAGTACGGCCCTGATCCTCACGTTCTGTTCTCCCGTCTGGTATGCGCAAGCTCCACCGCAGAAGATAGATTCCCGGCGCGCCGGACGCAACACCTGCCCTCTCCCGCCCCACGATGGTCGGCGCGCACGCGCTTTCTGGTGCCCGATCCCACCATACGTGGGTAGAATAGAGCAACGCGAGACGTGGTCGGGACAGCCTGCGGAGGAGCTTTGGACAGTCTATTTGACGCCGCGGACGGCGGCGAGAACAGGGAAGAGCGCCTGGCGGAGCTCGCCCGGCAGGTGGCGGTGTGCACGAGGTGCGACCTGGCCCTCAACCGCACCAACACCGTCTTCGGCACCGGCGACCCCTACTCGCCGCTGATGCTCGTAGGCGAGGGACCCGGGGAGAACGAGGACGCAACGGGCCTGCCCTTCGTGGGCCGCGCGGGTAAGCTGCTCGACGACATCCTCGCGGCGGTGAACCTGACCCGCCAGGACGTCTACATCACCAACATCGTCAAGTGCCGGGCGGCCGTCGAGGAGGGCGGGCGCATGAAGAACCGCCAGCCGAGGATCAGCGAGATCAAAGCCTGCAACATCTACCTGCAGGGCCAGACGGAGGCGATAAGGCCGAAGATCGTCCTCTGCCTCGGCGGTCCCGCCGCCAAGACCGTCATAGACAAGGACTTCCGCATCACCAAGGACCGCGGCAAGTGGTACGACCTCGAAGGCGGCATAAGGGCGATGGCGACCTTCCACCCGGCCTACATCCTCAGGCAGCGCGGCGAAGACCTCCAGAACACCAAGCGCCTCGTCTGGAAGGACGTCCAGGCAGTCTACGCCGAGTACCAGAAGGCGATGGAGGAGCGCGGGTGAGCTTCGCGCCGCGCAGGCGGCGAGAGTAAAGAACTTCATACCGCATTTCGGTGTTGGCTGCTATCATTCTGACGTGAATCAGGTAATCTTCGAGAAGGGCTTCTGAAAAACGTGGTCAGCACAATCTCCGGCAGCCGCATGATGGACGGCGTTGACAAAGACATACTCAACCTCATCCAGCGCGAGTTCCCGCTGGAGCGGGAGCCTTTCGCGGCGATCGGGCGCGAGGTGGGGATCGGGGGCGGCGAGGTAATCCGCCGGATAGAGGCGCTCAAGAGGGGGCGGGTGATACGCCAGATCAGCGCGATCTTCGACACGCGCGTCCTCGGCTACGAGTCGAGCCTGGTGGCGGCCAAGATCCCGCCCGAAGGGCTCAACGAGGGCGCCAAGGCCATAAACTCCCATCCCGGCGTCTCCCACAACTACGAGCGCAACAACGAGTTCAACCTCTGGTACACGGTGGCGGTGCCCCCCGACTCCCGCCTCGGGCTCGAGGGGACCGTGGACGTGCTGCACCGCATAAGCGGCGCCGAGAAGACCCGCATCCTGCCCACGCTCAAGCTCTTCAAGATCGGCGTCACGCTCGACATGAAGGAGGGTGCCACCGCCAGGAAGGAGGCCCCGCAGTACGGCGAGACGGACAGGGCGAGCGCCGACCGGAACATCTCCGAGGACGACAAGGCGGCGATCAGGGCGTTGCAGGAAGACATCCCCCTCACGCCGCGGCCTTTCGATCTGTGGGGCGACCAGGTAGGGCTCTCTTATGAGGAGCTGATCGAGCGCGCCCACGACCTTCGCCGCCGCAAGATCATGCGCCGCTTCTCGGCGGTCCTCTACCACCGCAAGGCCGGCTTCCGGGCTAACGCGATGGGGGTCTGGAAGGTGCCCGAGGAGCGCATAGAGGAGGTGGGCAACGCGTTCGCCCACTACCAGGCGGTCTCCCACTGCTACCAGCGCCCCGTCTACGAGGACTGGCCGTATTCGATCTTCTCGATGGTTCACGGTCGCAGCGTAGAGGAGTGCGAGGCGGTCCTCGACGCGATGGCCGAAGAGACGGGCGTCACCGAGCGGCTCTCGCTCTATTCCACCCGCGAGTACAAGAAGACGAGGGTGCGCTACTTCACGCCGGAGATGGATGCCTGGGAGAGGCTCTACGCCGGCGTATTGCGCTGATTCGCCAGGCTTCAGGCTTCAGGCATCAGGTTTATCGGGTTAGGGGCGTCA
>DATACV010000409.1:0-3183 GCA_036258875.1 Rubrobacteraceae bacterium | reverse complement strand
GAGGCGGGAGGTAGACGGAGACGACTTTCTTACCGATGTGATCTCGGACCTCGCGCTGTTGAGGGAGATCACCGACGATGACGCCAGAGTAGGTAGAAAGCTGTACCCGAACCTCCTCAAGACAGCGGTCGACGAAGGCCGAGTGGAGGACATCCGCATGCTGTGCGTCGAGGACGGCTTCCTCCCAGGCTACGAGGACGGGGAGCTCGTGATCCGGGTGCTCGCGCCGGTGCCCGAGCCCAGCCCGGAGGGCGGCCGGATGTTGCGCTGGTTCGGAGAGGAAGGCAAGACGAAGAACGGCCACTCCGTCGTGCTAAAGCTCGAGTACGGCGGGGTTAAGATCCTGCTGGGGGGAGACCTGAACACGCCGGCCGAAGAGTACTTGCTGCGCCACTACACAGGCCTGGATCCCAGGCCGCAGACCCCCGAAGAGGAGCAGGAGCTCGTCGCCAGGGCGCGCGAGGTCTTCGAGGCGGACGTGGCCAAGGCCTGCCACCACGGGAGCGCGGAGTTCACGGACCTGTTCCTGCGAGCCGTCAACCCGACGGCCACCGTCGTCTCGAGCGGCGACGACGAGCCGCACTCCCACCCGCGTCCGGACGCCCTCGGCGCGTTCGGCAAGAGCGGACGCGGCAGCCGCCCCTTGATCTTCAGCACCGAGCTGGCGCGTTCGGTCACGCAGACTACCACCTCGCCCTCGCAGGAGACGAGCGCCAAAATCACGGAGCTCACCGTGCTCAGGGACAGAGAAGATGACGAGCAGGAGCGGGCGAGGCTGGAGGAGCAGATCGAGACGCTGAGGGACGAGAACCGCCAGACGATCGTGACCGTCTACGGCATGATCAACCTCCGCACCGACGGCGAGCGGGTGGTGCTCGCCCAGAAGCTGGAGAGGCCGGGATCGGGGGGCAGGGAGTGGGACATCCACCTGCTCGAGCCGGACGCCGACGGCAACCTGCGATACGTGCCAGATCACTGACGGCGAATCGGAAGGGCCAGCCTGGTCGTAACCGGAACTCTTGGTCGCCCTTCCTGGCCCCCTTCTCCTCGCGGAAGGGTCCCCGGCGGCACCGTACGATCGTGGATACGGGCCGAGCGCTGCGATACCATCTTGCTCGCGGCCTTCGCGCCGCGCGCTCGTAACCCCAGAGCAGAAGGTACTCGTGAGGTAGCATCTCCGATGGTGGCTAACGACGGCGAGAAGAACGGCCTGGCCTTCGAGCTGGGCGCCTTCGACCTCGACGGGACCGTCCTGCGCCGGGACCTCGAGATCACGGAGCGCACCCTCGCTGCCATCGACGAGCTCCGCAACAGGGGGGTGCGGCTCGTCGTGGCGACGGGGCGGCGCTTCGAGGGGGCGCGCGAGCACGCCGCGAGGCTCGGCTTCACCGACCGGGACCCCGTCATCTGCTACGGCGGCTCGATGGTGCGGCGGATGGGCGGCGAGACCCTCCTGCACCGCACCATCTCCAGGAGCCTCGCTGCTGAGGTGCTCGATTGGGCCGCCCGCAGAGACCTGCACGCCCGCGTCTTCGTGGACGGGCGCATAATCACCTCGCCTGACACCACGGCAGCCCTCAGGCATATGCGCCGCTACGAGGAGCCGGGGCTCTGCGTGGTGGAAGATCCTGCGGCCTGGCTGCGCGACGGTGGGGAGGAGCCCACCAAGCTCGTGATCGTGGACCACCCGGACGAGGTGGAGGGCTGGCTGGAGGAGGCGCGCGAGGCGTTTCGCGGCAGGCTCTTCGTGACGCGCAGCCTCCCGCACTACGTCGAGGTCGGGGGCCTCGAGGGCACCAAGTCCAAGGCGCTCGAGTTTCTCTGCGACCACTGGGGGATAGACCCGACGCGCGCCATCGCCTTCGGGGACGCGGACAACGACATAGACATGCTCCGCTTCGTCGGGCACGGGGTAGCGGTGGGGGGGATGTCGGACGAGGTGCGCGAGGCCGCCGACGCCGTAGCGCCGCCGGTGCACGAGGACGGCGTCGCCTCGTACCTGGAGAAGCTGCTGGAGGACCTCTAGGTGCCGGAGCTGCCAGAGGTAACGGTCATCTCGGAGGACATCGGGGCCCTGGCCGGCGGGCGCGAGGTCTTGCGGGCCGGGGTCTTCAGGCCCGACGTCACCAACGTAGATCCCGAGGAGTTCGGGAGGAGGCTCGTGGGCAAGACCCTGCGAGGGACAGGGAGGCGCGGGAAGATCACGCTCCTCGACTTCGGGGACGTCGTCGGGGTAGTCCACCTCGTCATCTCCGGACGCGTCCTGCGGCTCCCATCCTGGACCGAGCCGGACAGGATCAACACAGCCGTCCTCGAGTTCGAGGGCGGGCTCGTCCTCGCCTTCACCAGACTCTGGCTCGGCTACTTCCACCTCTACGAGCCGGGAGAGGTCGACGAGCACCCCCTGATCTCCCGCCTCGGCCCCGACCCGTTTTCGGAGGATTTCACCCCCGAGTACCTGGCGAAAGCCTTGAACAGGAAGGCCTCGGTCAAGGGGCTCCTCCTCGACCAGTCGGTTGTCGCGGGCCTCGGCAACATCTACGTGGACGAGGTGCTCTTCGCCGCTGGCGTCCACCCCACGCGCAAGGGGAGCACCCTTTCCCCGGAGGAGATAGAGGCTATCCACGCCGCGACGCGCGACATCCTCGGCCGGGCCATCGAGCTCAGGGGCACGACCTTCGACTCCTACCACGACGCGTTCGGCGAGACCGGCAAGTTCCAGCACCAGCTAGAGGTCTTCACCCGCGCGGGCGAGCCCTGCCCGAGGTGCGGCACGCCCATCGTCAAGTCGCGCGTAGCCGGCCGCGGAACCTACACCTGTCCCGCCTGCCAGCGGGCAGGCTAGCACGCAGCCCGGCTTTTCGCCGGGCAGCTTGTCAGCTAGTTCGTGCGCAAAGGAATGCTGAAAGCGAGGACCTTTAGGTCCGAAGCGTCCTGACCAGCGAGGCCCGCATGGGCCGACGCGTGCTGACGAGCGAAGCCCGTTAGGGCTGAGCGTGCTGAAAGCGCCAGCCGAAGGCTGGTGCGTGCTGACCGGCTGAATCAGCCGGTCTCGGGTGCGTTCCCGCCTTCGGGGGCAGCTTCGATGACGTTCGGGTTGGCGTCGGCGAGTTCCTGGGCCTCGGCGTAGGTCCTCTCGGCCCTCTCGTAGCCGGCCCCGATCTCTTCCAGGAGGTCGAGGGC
>DATACV010000408.1:0-6564 GCA_036258875.1 Rubrobacteraceae bacterium | reverse complement strand
CCACCACGCCCGTCCGGCCTCGGCGAAGCTCTCCGCTTTCCGCGGCGAGTTCGACCCGGCGTGGCCGGTGATCCGGCTTCTGGAGAAGCTCCGCCTCGCCGAGGTCCTCACGAGGGTCGACGAGGGCTGGGAAGACCACCGCCGCCGCATACCCCAGACGGTCGTGAACCCCGCCGCGGGCATCGCCGTCGCCGCGAAGAACTCCGCGAAGGGCTAGCCGAGCAGCAGGTAGAGGAGCGCCTTCTGGACGTGTAGTCTGTTCTCCGCCTGGTCGAAGACGCGGCTCTGCGGACCGTCTATGACGCCAGCCGTAACCTCCTCGCCGCGGTGGGCGGGGAGGCAGTGGAGGAAGATGGCGTCGTCCGCGGCCAGGGCCATGAGCTCTTCGTCGACCTGGTAGGGGGCGAACCGCTTCTTGCGTTCCTCGGCCTCGTCCTCCTGGCCCATGCTCGCCCACACGTCGGTGTAAAGGACGCGCGCGCCGACGGCCGCTTCGCGCGGGTCCCCGGTCAGGGTGGGGGCGGCGCCCAGAGAAGCGGCGAGGTCCACGACGCCGGGGTCGGGGGCGTGGCCTTCCGGGTGGGCGATGGTGAGGCGCGCGCCGGTGAGGGCGCAGGCTATCGCCAGGGAGTGGGCCACGTTGTTGCCGTCACCGACGTAGGAGATCTCGACCCCCTCCAGCCCCCCGAACTCCTCGCGGACGGTGAGGAGGTCGGCGAGGGCCTGGCAGGGATGGTGCTGGTCGGTGAGGCCGTTTATGACCGGGACCTCGGCGGCCCCGGCGAGCTCCTCGACCTCCGCGTGGTCGAAGGTGCGGACCATGATGGCGTCTATGTAGCGGGCCAGGACCCGGCCCGTGTCCGACGGGGTCTCTCGCTTGCCGATCTGTATCTCCTGCGGCAGCAGGTGGAGGGCGTGGCCGCCGAGCTGGTACATGCCGACCTCGAAGGAGACGCGCGTCCGGTTCGAGGGCTTCTGGAAGACCATCGCCAGCGTCCTTCCGCGCAGCGGCCTGAAGGGGATGCGCGACCTCTGGAGCCCTTTGAGCCTGACGGCCTCGTCGAGGACGAGCCTGGCTTCCTCGCGCGTGAACTCGGCGAGGGTCAGGCAGTCGCGGCCCGCGAGGGGGGAGGGGATTGGCGGGGTGCTCTCCAGCTCGGGGATCATCACGCGCTCATCGCCATCTCGGACTCGGTCTTGGCGCACGTCACCGCTGAGACGCCGCTTCGAAAAAAGTCGAGGGCGCAGCGGATCTCGGTCCGGCTCACCGTGAGGGGCGGCGCGAGGCGGATGGTCCTCCCGCCGATGAGGTTGACGAGCAGGCCGTTCTCGAGGCAGCGCTCGAAGACCCCGGGCGCGACCTTCGGCCCGAGCTCAACCCCGATGAGCAACCCCTCCCCGCGCACCTCCGCGCCGGGGACCCCTTCCGTGACCTTCGCGAGGGCGTTCTTGAGAATGGTCCCCTTGACCCGCACCTCTTCGAGAAACCCGGGGTCGTTCACAACCCCGAGGACCGCCCTGGCCGCCGCCATCGCGAGCGGGTTGCCCCCGAAGGTCGAGCCGTGGTTGCCGGGGCCTAGAGCCGCGTATTCCTCTTTCGCCAGCATCGCGCCGACCGGCACGCCGCCGCCGAGGCCCTTGGCGCTCGTCAGCACGTCGGGGACTACCCTGAGGCCCTGGTAGGCGTAGAGGTGGCCCGTGCGCCCGACCCCGGTCTGGACCTCGTCGAAGATCAGGAGCGCGGAGTGCTCGTCGCAGAGATCCCTCAGCCCTTCCAGGAAGCCCTCGGGCGGCACGCGCACCCCGCTCTCGCCCTGTACCGGCTCGACGAGGACGGCGGCTGTCTGCGGGCCGACGAGCTCTTTGGCTGCCTCGAGGTCCCCGAAGGGCGCGTGGACGAAGCCGCCGACCATCGGGCCGAAGCCCTCCTGCATGGTGGGCTGGGCGGTAGCGGAGAGGCCGCCGTAGGTGCGGCCGTGGAAGGAGCTGGAGAAGGTCAGGATCTCGTGCTTCCCGGAGCCATGCTCCTTGTGGGCGTGCCTGCGGGCGAGCTTTATAGCCGCCTCCACGCTCTCGGTGCCGGAGTTGCAGAAGAACACCCTGTCGAAGTCGGTGGCCTGCGTGAGCACCTGCGCAACCTCGGCCTGGATGGGGATCTCGTACAGGTTGGAGCAGTGGATCAACTTCTCCGCCTGCTCCTTTATTGCCTCTACGAGCGCCGGGTGGCCGTGGCCGAGCGAGTTCGTCGCGATTCCGGCTATGAAGTCCAGGTAGCGGTTGCCCTCGTCGTCGAAGAGCCAGCTCCCCTGCCCGCTCGTCGGGGCTATCCCCAGGCGCTTGTAAGTCTCCATCACGGCTCTCATGCGACCACCCCTTCGGATATCAGTGTCCCGACCCCCTCGCCGGCTACCGCGGCGGCGAGCTCGCCCTCCCTGTTGCCGTTTATGATCCTCGCCCTGACCCCGCCCCTGGCGGCCTCGGCGGCTGCCCGCAGCTTGGGCACCATCCCGCCAGCCGCGAGCCCCGACGCCACGTACTCCTCGCACTCGCCCGGGGCGAGTGCCTCCACGGGGGAGCCGTCCCTGAGCAACCCGTCCACGTCGGTGAGCAGAAAAAGGTGCTCGGCCCCGACCCCCACGGCGAGCGCGGCGGCCGCCGCGTCGGCGTTGACGTTGTACGCGCCCTCGGGCCCCAGCCCTAAAGGAGCCACCACGGGTACGAACCCGCCGCGCCAGAGGGCGTGGAGGAGCCCCGGCTCGACCCTCTCGACCTCTCCTACCCGGCCCAGCTCCGCGACGGGCTCGACGAGGAGCGTCGGGCCGTCGGTGCCGGAGATGCCGGCCGCCGGGGCGCCCATCGCGCTCAACTCGCGCGCGAGGGCCTTGTTGACGCTCCCGGCGAAGACCATCTCGGCGACCTCCAGGGTCTCGGCGTCGGTGACGCGCAGACCCTCGTGGAAGCGGGTGGGGAGCCCCAAAGCGTCGAGCATCCGCGTGAGCTGCGCTCCGCCGCCGTGCACCAGCACGACCTCGCGGCCCGAGCCGAGGATGCCGGGCAGGTCCTCCAGAGCGCCGCCAGCTAGAGCGCCGCCCCCAACCTTGATTACCACCGGCTTCACGTCCGGTAGCTCCCGTTGATCCTGACGTACTCGTAGGTGAGGTCGCAGCCCCAGGCCGCGGCCGAGGCGTCGCCTTCGCCCAGGCGGGCGGTGATGCCGACCTCTCCCGCCGCGAGCGCCGCGTTGGCCTGCGCCTCCTCATGCTCCACGGGCTCGCCGTTCTCGAACACCTTCACGGGCCCGAACCACAGCTCGACGCCGTCGGGGTCGAAGCCCGCCCCCGAGTAGCCCATCGCGGTGAGCACGCGTCCCCAGTTGGCGTCCTCCCCGAAGACCGCGGCCTTGACCAGGTTGCTCCCGACGACGGCTTTGGCGAGCGCCGCCGCCGAGGCCTCGTCCGCCGCCCCCTCGACGACCACCTCGACGAGCCGCGTCGCCCCCTCGCCGTCGCGCCCTATCTCTCTCGCGAGGGAGCGCGCCACCCCCTCGACCGCCTCCGCGAACGCCGGATAGTCTGCCGAGTCCGTGGTTAGAGGCTCGTTCCCGGCGCCGCCGTTGGCGAGAAGGATCGCCATGTCGCTCGGCGAGGTGTCGCCGTCCACGGTGACGCGGTTGAAGGTGCGCTCCGTCGCAGCGCGTAGAGCGTCCTGCAGAGACTCCTTCTCCACGGCGGCGTCGGTGGTCAAGAAGGCGAGCATGGTGCCCATGTTGGGGTGGATCATGCCGCTCCCCTTGGCCGTCCCGCCCACCGTGACGGTCTTGCCCCCGATCTCCACCCTGACGGCGGCCTCCTTGGTGCGGGTGTCCGTAGTCAGGATGGCCTCGGCGAAACCGGCGCCGTCCCGGCTCAATCGCGCGGCCGCCCCCTCTATGCCGGAGGAGATCCTGGCCATCGGCAGATGCTCCCCGATGACGCCCGTAGACGCCACGGCCACCTCCGCAGCCTCTATCCCTAGAGCCTCCGCCGCGAGGGCCTGCATCTCGTAGGCGTCATCCAGACCTTTTTGCCCGGTCGCGGCGTTGGCGTTGCCGCTGTTGGCCACGACGGCCCTGATGTCGCCGCGTTCTACAGCCTCCCGCGTGACGATGAGCGGCGCGCCCCTGACGACGTTGCGCGTAAAGACGGCCGCGGAGCCGCACCCGCGCTCCGAGAAGAGGAGGCCGAGATCCCGCGCCCCATATCCCCGTACTCCGCACTCGACCCCGCAGGCGACGAACCCCGCAGGCGCCGTCGCCCCTCCAGGGAGAGTCTTTATGCCGATTTTGGTATCTTTATTCATGGCCCTCGACATTGTCGCACCAGTATACTCGATGTTCAAGCGTTTTATTCAGAGAGTTGAATATTTATCCGGAACCCCTACAATAGGGGTCGTGGGACTCAAGGCAGGCATCTACGGTGGCAGCGGGTACGCGGGGGCCGAGCTCGTGCGGTTGCTCGCGAGGCACCCCGAGGTCGGGGCGCTGGGCGTGTCGTCGCGCGGGTACGCGGGACGCGGCATCTCCGAGGTGTATCAGCAGCTGGCGGTGGAGGGGACCTATGTCGGGCCGGAGGAGATAGACGCCTCCTCGCTGGACGTTGCGTTCGTGGCCTACGGGCACGGGGAGAGCGCGGGGGCGGTCAGGGAGTTGCTGGAGGCGGGGGCTCGGCTCGTCGTGGATCTCTCCGCTGACTTCCGGCTCTCGGACGTCGAGGTGTACGAGGAGTGGTACGGGGAGCATCCGGCGCCGGGGTTGCTCGGGGAGGCGCACTACGGGTTGCCCGAGGTCTTCGGGGCGCCGGAGGGGAGGCTGGTGGCGAACCCGGGATGCTACCCGACGGCGGCGATACTCGCGCTCGCGCCGGTGGTGCGGAGGGTGGGGGTACGCTCTGTGACGGTCAACGCGCTCTCGGGGGTGAGCGGGGCCGGGGCGAAGCCGAGCGTCAAGACCCACTTCGTGACGGTCAACGAGAGCGTCTCGGCGTACGGGATCTCGGACGGTGTCTCGCGCCACCGCCACACGCCGGAGATAGAGATGATGCTGCGCAGGGTGGGAGAGACGCCGGAGGTGACCTTCGTGCCCCACCTGTTGCCCATCAGCCGCGGGGAGCTGGAGACCATAGTCGTGGAGCTCGATGGCGAGCTTCCTGAAGCCGGCGACGTTCTCGGCTGGTACGAGGAGGACTACGGGGACTGGGGGTTCGTCGAGGCGAGGGCTGAGCCGCCGCACGTCTCGCACGTGGCGAACACAAACAGGGCGAGGCTCTCGGCGGCTGTCGATGGGCGGGCAGGGAAGCTCTTGCTGTTCGCGGCGGTGGACAATTTGCTCAAGGGCGCGGCCGGGGCCGCGGTGCAGAACATGAACCTGGCGCTCGGGTACCCGGAGGACCTCGGGCTCGAGCACCTCAAGTAGGAGGGAGTAGGATCTTGGGAGCGACGCGCGCGCCGGTGGACAAGGCTACGAGGCAGGACCTCATTCTCAGGCTCATCTCCGAGAGGGAGCTCGGCACCCAGCAGGAGGTGGTCGCGGCCCTTGCCGAGGAGGGCGTGGAGGCCGCGCAGGCCACCGTGAGCCGGGACCTCGCCGAGCTCGGCGTCCTCAAGGTCGGCAGCCGCTACCTCGCGCTCCCGCACGAGCCAGGCTCCGCAGGCATCGAGGTGCTGCCCAGCTTCGTTCTCGGCCTCACGCCGGCCCAGAACCAGGTCGTCATAAACACCCGCGACGGGACCGCGGGGGCCGTCTCCAGCGTCCTCGACAGGGTGAAGGGCCTGAAGATCGTGGGCACCATAGCGGGCCAGGACACCGTGCTCGCCATCGCCCCGGACAACGCCGCCGCCGAGGAGGTCGCCGGCCTCATCGCCGACGTCTGCCGCGCCCGCACCCGGCCCGCCGGCAACGTCGAGTAGCTCCGGTCTTGGGGGATCCGGTCGAGAGCGCGCCGGACGTCCCGCTGCGCCTCTCGGTGCTCGCGGGGCGTCTCGCCATCTGCCGTCTCGATGCCGACTCGCAGCTCCCGGCCTGGGCGACGGCGGCGCCGTTATTTTCCGTGACGGGCACCGCAGACGAGCTCTCGGTGGTCTGCGCGGAGGAGCGTGTCCCGGTCGGCACCGTCTGCGAGCGCGGCTGGCGGGCCATGAAGGTGGAAGGCCCGCTCGAGTTCGGGCTGACGGGCGTGCTCTTTTCGGTGGCCGCGCCGCTCGCCGAGAGCGAGGTCGGCATCCTCGCCATCGCCACCTACGAGACGGACTACGTGCTCGTCCAGGAAGCGCAACTCGACCTCGCCGCGCGGGCGCTGCGCGAGCGGGGGCACGAGATCATATGAACCACGGCAACGCACAGGGAGGAAAGATGTTAGAGGGGAAGAAGGTGATGCTCGCCTACTCGGGGGGGCTGGACACCTCGGTCTGCCTGAAGTGGCTCGAGCAGCGCGGGGCGACGCCGTACGCGCTCTACCTGGACCTGGGCCAGGGAGAACCCGCCGACGACGTGAGGGGCAAGGCCCTCTCCATAGGCGCCGCCGACGCCTT
>DATACV010000407.1:0-2486 GCA_036258875.1 Rubrobacteraceae bacterium | reverse complement strand
ATAGGTTGGGATAGGAATGCGCGACTCTAGTCCGAGAAACCTCAAGGAGATGCTGGTGGAGGCGAAGAACACCTCGGAGCTGATGGTGGACCTCTCCTACGCCGCCATCTTCTACAACTCCGAGGACCTCTCCGAGGAGGTCACCAGGCTCGAGGAGCGCCTCAACGGCCTGGTCTTCGACATGCGGAGCCTCGCGATCTTCGCCGCCAGGAGCCACGCCGACGCCGAGCAGATGGCCGGCATCTTGCAGGTAGTCCAGGACATAGAGAAGATCGGCAACGCCGCCAATGACATAGCGAAGATCGTGGTCAAGAGGCTCGGCATCCCTCCCGAGCTCCTGCACGACATCCCCGAGGCCGAGGAGATCCCATCGCGCGTGCGCATCCACCCGGAGAGCGCTCTCGACGGGCGCTCCCTCGGAGAGGTGGACCTCCCCGTGGAGACCGGGATGCGCCCCATAGCGATCCGGCGCGACGACGAGTGGGACTTCGACGTCGAGCCCGAGGACATCCTCCGGGCCGGGGACGTCCTCTTCGTGCAAGGTCCGCCGGAGGGGGTGGCCGAGATAAGGGAGCTCGCAGGCGCCCGACCCATTGAGGCCCCTGCGGAGAGCACCGAGAACGGGACCAGGGTCTCCGAGCTCGAGCGGGCCGTGGACATCCTGATCGAGATGAAGAACCTCTCCGAGGTCGCCGTGGGCCTCGCGTACTCCGCCCTCCTCTACGACGACGCCGGGCTGGCCCGCGAGGTAGTCGCCATAGAGGACGAGATGGACGAGATGCGCTACCGCCTCGAGCGCTGGATCCTGCTGGCAGCCTCGCACGTCGAAGACCCTTCGCGCCTGCGCGGCATGCTCCACCTCTCCATCGCCGCCGAGGCCATCAGCGACGGCGCTATGGAGATGGTCTGGATGGTGGAGAAGGGCGAGGAGGTACATCCGGTCCTCTCGGCCGCCGTCGGTGAGTCCGACGAGGTGGTCGTGAAGCTGACCGTCTCACCCGGTTCCCCCGCCGACGGCAAGTCTCTGGAAGCCCTGCAACTCGAGACGGAGACCGGCATGTTCATCCTCGCGGTCAACCGGGGCGGGCGCTGGACCTACCGCCCGCGCGACACCTTCACCTTGCGAGGAGACGACTCGGTGCTGGCCACCGGCGCCCCGGAGGGCCTCGAACCCCTCGCCGAGCTCTTCGGCCAGGAGCTGGAGGAAGACGAGTAACGGGGACCGGCCCTCAGAAGACCGGCTCGCCTCGGGCGCTCCTTCTCTTCTGGGCGCCGCTCGCCCTGGTTGCGGCGCTCCTGTACCGGCAACTCGTAACCCGGTCCGCCGCGCTGCCCCCGGATCTCAGGGAGGGCTCGAACGACCTCGAGATCTACCGCCGCGCCGGCGAAGCGGTTCTTCGCGGAGAGGTCCCCTACCGGGAGTTCTTCCTGGAGTACCCGCCCGGCAGCCTCCTCGCCTTCGTCCCGCCCGCCATCTTCAGCTCGGGTAAGGCGCACTACATCGCCCTGTTCTCCTCGGAGATGGCCCTCGTCCTGGTCGCGACGCTCGTCATGACGGCGCTCGCCGCGCGGAGGCTCGGAGGAGAGCGGGCCTGGGTGGTTCCGGCGGCGAGCGTCGCCGCCGGGGGGATCATGCTCTACCCCGTCGCGGTGACGCGCTACGATGCCGTCGTCGCCCTCTCGCTTGCCGCCGCCGTCCTCTGCGCCTCGTACGGGAGACGCTACCTCGCCTACGCCACGCTGGGTCTCGGGGCGGCTGCCAAGCTCGTCCCCGCGCTCGCGACCCTGCCGCTGGCGGTCTTCCGGCGCGGGGCGGCGCGCGGATACGCGACGTTCTTCGGGGTCCTCGCGCTCTTCTTCGTGCCCGCCCTGCTGCTCGGGGGAGGCGGTCTAGTAGGGAGCTTCACGTACCACGCGGAGCGGGGCGTGCAGGTGGAGAGCCTCGCGGCCTCCGCCCTCATGGCGGCCGGCCGGGTGAGCGGGGTCGTCTTCGAGTACGGCGCCTTCGAGGTTCGGGGCAGTGGCGCCGGGCTCGCAGGCGACCTGGCCCTGCCCGCGACGGGCATCCTGTTGATCTCGACGGCGCTCTTCATGTGGCGGGCGTACCGCCGCGGGGGCTCCTGGCCCAGGGCGTTCCCACGCTACGCCGCTGCGCTTATACTGGCGTTCATGCTCGGCTCCAAGGTCCTCTCTCCGCAGTACGTGGTCTGGCTCCTCCCCCTCATCCCGTTGAGCGCGGGCGGCTTGCCGGGCCTGGCCCTCGCCACGGTCCTCCTGGCTGCCTGCTACCTGACGACCCAGGTCTTCCCCACTCACTACGACGACCTCCTGAACCTCCGGTCCCCAGGACCCGAGCTCCTGCTCGCCCGGAACCTCCTCCTCGTCCTGCTGTGGGGCCTGCTGCCCTGGCTGCCGGGCGATAGCAACCCGGGTAAGGGGGCGTCGTGAAGGCGGCTCCGAGGCGCGCTGCCGCGGCGGCGCTGGCG
>DATACV010000406.1:0-2784 GCA_036258875.1 Rubrobacteraceae bacterium | reverse complement strand
CCATGGTGAGGGTCGCGGGTTCGAATCCCGTCGTCCGCTCTGGCCGCGGGGCGACTGGCGGCATGGCCGAGTGGTTAGGCAAGGGTCTGCAAAACCCTGTACCCCGGTTCGATTCCGGGTGCCGCCTCTCGGTGCGGGACGTAAAGGTCCCGGAGGCAGAGGGCGATTAGCTCAGGGGGAGAGCGCTTCCTTGACGCGGAAGAGGTCAGTGGTTCGAATCCACTATCGCCCACTCTAGGAGGTCCCGCAAACCGGGACGGAACGAGAGCCCCTGGCTTTTCAGCCGGGGGCTTTGTGCAGCAACGTAGTCGGGATAGGTGGGAACTTGGACATCGACAGGCATTGAAGGGAGATCAGGCGCCTTCTAGCCGAGGCCCCGACGAGCCCACTTATCGCCTCAACACGCCCGACGACGGAGACGAGGCCGTGCTCAAGAACCGCGCCGGCGAGGGATTCAGGTACAAGGTTAGCGAGATCTGCGTCGTCGAGCCCGACGCCGCGTGGGTGAGGGGGCGGGTGCGGGGAAGGGACATGGTGACCTTGCAGGCGTGTCGCCCGATCCTGACGTTCGAGAGGCGCCTGATAGCGCGCGCAGATCGCGTTTACCATCCCGGTACGCCGCCTCCGCCTGGCACTCGGACACCAGGGCCAGGGTGGAGGCCAGTGCCGTGTCGTAGCAGACGGTCCCCTCCTACGCGGGTGCAGGATACCCATTGGGTCGGGGCGCGACAAAAGGGTCGAGACCCCTCAAGCCCCCGGCCCGGTACGCTTCCCCCAATGGGCTAGATCGCCTGTGGATAACTCGCAAAGACCAGAACAAGAGCCGGAGCTCCGAGAGCGCGGTCAAGAGCCTGAACGTTTCGGAAAAACGTCCATGCGCCGATCGCGCCGTCTCTCCCGGATCGTGTAAACTTGGTAGTGGTATGGAGAGGCGTCTTACAGCTTTGACGAGGGAGAGGTCAGTGGTTCGAATCCACTACCGCCCAACACGTTGCTCTGGCTTCGTCGGCGCGTCCCTTCGAACTACCTAGCTCTCCACCGATCCTCCGCACTAAACCCAGATCTCAAGAGAGGTAGCACATGGCGTCCGTTACGCTCCCCGACGGAAACGAACTCGAGACAAGACCCGGCGACCGCGCCCGCGACGTGGCCGAGAGGATCAGCCCGCGCCTGCTGCGGGATGCGGTGGTGGCCAAGCTCGACGGGAGGCTCGTTGACCTCGACGTCCCGGTCAACGGCGGCGGGGAGTTCGAGGTCGTCACGAAGGACTCGCCCGAGGGCCTCGAAGTCTTGCGGCACTCCACGGCGCACGCGATGGCGCAGGCGATCCTGGAGCTCTACCCAGGGAGCAAGCTCACCCTGGGGCCGCCCATAGAGGACGGGTTCTTCTACGACATCGAGGTGAATGGGCGCATCACGGAGGAGGACCTGCCGCGCATCGAGGAGCGGATGCGCGAGATCGCCGCGCGCGACCTCCCGATAGAGCGCGAGGAGGTTTCGAAGAGGGAGGCCGAGCGGCTCTACGCCGACAACCCTTACAAGCTGGAGATCATCCGGGACCTCGATGACGGCGACATCACCGTCTACCGGCAGGGGGACTTCTTCGACCTGTGCCGTGGACCGCACGTCCCGAGCACCGGCTCTCTGGGCGCGTTCAAGCTGCAAAACATCGCAGGGGCCTACTGGCGCGGCGACGAGAACAACTCGATGCTCACCCGCGTCTACGGCACCGCCTGGCCAACTGAGAAACAGCTCAAGGCGTATCTCCGGCGCCTCGAGGAGGCCAAGGAGAGGGACCACCGCAAGATCGGCAGGGACCTCAAGCTCTTCACGTTCTCGCCGGAGGTGGGCGCCGGCATCCCTCTCTTCTTGCCGAAGGGTGAGATGCTCAGGCACCTCATGGAGGGCTACGTGCGCGAGGTACAGAGCCGCCACGGCTACGACCACGTGTGGACCGGGCACCTCGTCAACGAGAAGCTCTACGCGAGGAGCGGCCACCTCGAGCACTACATCGACTCGATGTTCCCGCCGATGGTGGACGGCGAGACGCGCTACCGCCTGAAGCCGATGAACTGCCCGAGCCATATGTCCCTCTTCAACTCGGAGGCCCACTCCTACCGCGACCTGCCCCTGCGGTACGCCGAGTTCGCCACGCTCTACCGCTACGAGAAGAGCGGCGAGCTCACGGGGCTGACCAGGGTGCGGGCCCTCACGCAGGACGACGCCCACATCTTCTGCACCGAGGAGCAGGTCCAGGAGGAGTTCGGGCGGGCGCTGGAGATCATCCGCGAGGTCCTCGACACCTACGGGTTCACGGACTACCGGGTGAGGTTGTCGCTGCGCGATCCCGACGACCCCAAGTACCTCGCGGGCGACGAGCGCTGGTCGCGGGCTGAAGAGTCTTTGCGCACCGCGCTCGAGGCCTCGGGCATCGAGTACTATCTTGGCGTCGGGGAGGCGAACTTCTACGGCCCCAAGGCTGACTTTATCGCCAAGGACGTGCTCGGGCGGGAATGGCAACTCTCGACGATACAGGTCGACTTCTTCCAGCCTGGCAGGCTCGGCTGTGAGTACGTGGGGGAGGACGGCAAGGCGCACACGCCGGTCTTGTTGCACCGCGCCGTTACCGGGACAACGGAGCGGTTCATGGCGGTCGTGATCGAGCATTACGCCGGCGCCTTCCCGGTGTGGCTCTCGCCTGTGCAGGCGGTGGTCATCCCGGTGGCCGACCGGCACCTCGGCTACGCCCGCGAGGTCGAGCGGACGCTCGCCGACAGGGGCCTG
>DATACV010000405.1:0-2270 GCA_036258875.1 Rubrobacteraceae bacterium | reverse complement strand
CCGAAAAACCCGCCTCGGTGGCGTAGCGTCGCAGCGTCGCGGGGCGCATCACGGTGCCCGTGCTCGCCGACGGCTGCTCGGCCATCCCCACCGGTAAGCAGTGCAAGACGCTGAAGCCGTACATCAGCCGCTCGACCTCGTCGCTCGGGGCCGTGAAGTCCTCCCCCACCCGCTCGTCGACCACGAGTACCGCTCCGTCGCCGCCGGCCAGGGAGCGCATCGCTCGTAGGGCCTCCACGGGTCGGCTCATGTCGTGGATGCACTCGAAGGCGATCGCTAGGTCGTACCTGCCCGAGAGCTCCGGGTCTGCGGCGTCGCGGACCTGGAAGGTCACTCGGTCGGTAAAGCCCTCCGCCTCAGCGTTGACCTTGGCTTCGGCGATGGAGTCCTCGTCGAGGTCGAAGCCGTCGACCCGCACCTTGGGGTAAGCTCGGGCTATCGAGATGCTCGACCACCCCGTGCCGCACCCTACGTCGGCCACCCGGGCGGGCGGGTCGGCCCGCAACCTTCTGTGCACTTCGGGGACGGCGGGCAGCCACTCGGCCCCCATGAGGTTGACGAACATGGGGCGGTTGGCGTGGGCGATGCCCTCGCGCAGGTCCTCCCCGTAGTCGGGGTAGGGTACCCCTCCGCCCGTCCTGAACGCCTCCATTACCGCCGGTAGCGCACGCGTTAAGCTCACCATTTGCCGAGCGAACGGCGCCGCGTAGTAGAGGCTGTCGCGCTCCAGCAGCACCTCATCATGCCCCTTTGGGAGCCGGTAGCGCCTCCCTTCGGGTTGTGCGCGCGCATCTTCGACCTCGAGGATGCCTGCCACGGCCTGCTGTTCGAGCCACTCCCGCGCGTAGCGCTCGTTTGTGCCCGTGGCATCGGCGAGGTGAGAAGCCGTGGCCCCGCCGTCGTCCACGAGCGCACGGTAGAAGCCGAGGCGATCACCCACGTAGATGCTCAAGATCTCCATGAACCCGATGCAGCTTCCGAAGATCCTTTCGACCAACGCGTCCCTGCGTTGCTCGGGCGACTGGACTGCCCCTCCCTCCATCTCCTGCTCCGACACGTGTGATCTCCTTTCCTATCCCGCTTCTCTATAGTGAGTCCTGACCATTTCTATCAATGAGCATAATGCCAACACCCCAACCCCGGCGTGAAGTACCGAGAATACGCATTCCACGCGGTTTGCTGAATGCATTCTTGCAGAGGCGCTGGACTGCTGTCGATGTCATAATGTACCTATAGAGGCAAGGGATCGGCAAAGGGGCACACGGCGATGCGACGCTCCGCGGAAGTAAGGGATACGCTGTTACGCTTCTACGAGGCGTTCTCGGCACCGGATCTCGAAGGCCTCGCGCGGATAATCGCCCGCGAGGACGAAGGCATCTTGGTCATCGGGACGGACCCTGATGACTGGGCAGAAGGTCGAGGGCGGTGGCTAGCGGCCCGCGAGGCCCTGACGCACTCCATGGAGGGGCTGAGGCTGGAGGCCGGCGAGGAGCCGCAGGGTTACGAGGAAGGCTCGATGGGATGGGTCGCCGATCGGCCGAGGGCTGTGCTGCCGGAGGGCACCATCTCGACGCGCCTGACGGGCGTAGTGCGCCAAGAAGGCGGGGAGTGGAGGCTTGTTCACGTCCACCTCTCCGTAGGCGTGCCCGACGCAGAAGTGGTCGAGCAACAGAGGAGATGGTCAAGCTAGCGACAGGGACTTAGCCTCCAGCTTCCGAGAACACACCTTCCACGAGCTTGGGTGACTATGGGCAAGAGTGCTAAGCTTCGGCCGCTGGTAACGAATATATCGTAATAACAGCGGAGGTGATCGGTAGATGGCAACGGTAGAAGACCTCGACGGGGTGATCGAACGGTGCCAGGGCGCGCTGCGAGAGTTCGTCAAGGGCAACCCCGAGCCCATGCAGGCCATGTTCTCCCACCGCGAGGACGTGACCTTGGCCAACCCCTTGGGCCCAGCCGTGCGCGGTTGGGAGCGGGTCGCTGTCACTATGGAGCGCGCTGCGTCGAACATCAGGGAGGGCGAGATCACAGGCTTCGAACCCTTGGCGAAGCATGTGACGCCTGAGCTCGCCTACGTTGTGTGGGTGGAGCGAAACAGGGGCAAGCTCGGTGGGAGGGACGACGTGGCCCCGTTCGACCTGCGGGTCACCACGATCTTCCGCCCCGAGGACGGCACCTGGAAGATAGTGCACCGGCACGCGGACCCCATAACCGCCCCTCGGCCGGTGGAGTCGGTGATCCAGGAGTAGACCCACCCTTGGCGCACT